>JBIIAK010000030.1:0-8890 GCA_044239945.1 Microbacteriaceae bacterium | reverse complement strand
GTCACTTCGCGCATTCCCATCATTGGTGTGGATTGTCGGAGGGATGTTCAAGGGAACACAAATTGATGAGCTTGTCCAGGCGCACCGATCGCGACTTCGCGCCGTCATCGCCATCGGAATCGACCGTGACGAGCCCCGACGAGTGATGGCTGCGTGGGCTCCCGATGTTCCGTTTATCGAAATTGACACGGACAACGTGATGGACGCTGCTGTGACGGCTGCGGCGATGAACGCGTCGCCGGGTGACACTGTTTTGCTCGCACCCGCCGCTGCATCGATGGATCAATTCATTGACTATGCCGACCGGGGACGTCAGTTTCAGGCGGCCGTTCGTTCGCACGTTGGTTTGCCCGATGACTAGCCTCCGACCAAACCGCTTACAACTCCGAAACCCTTTCGCGACGGATTCGCCAATCGTCACAACGCTGATCGCGGTCACGGCTTTGCTGGTGCTGTTCGGGATTTTCATGGTGCTTTCCGCATCGTCCGTGACGAGTGGTCTGAGCAATGGGGGGAATTTTTTCGCCGATGGGTTCATGCAGGCGGCGAGTGCGGTGGTCGGCGGGGCAATGTGCTTCATCATCGCGCGGTGGCCGGTTTCGGTCTGGAGCAAAAACCGCAACCTTTTCGTCGGTGTTGGTTTTGTGCTGCAACTTGCGGTACTCACCGTTGGGACAGAATACGGCGGCAACCGCAACTGGCTGGATGTTGGATTTTTCTCGTTCCAGCCGTCAGAGTTCCTCAAACTCGCTGTCATTGTCTGGTTTGCGTCGTGGATTCACGACAACGAATACATGCTTGATGAGCCACTTCAACGCTGGATTCAACCGCTGGTTTGGGTTGGCATTCCCATCGGAATGGTCGGTTTGGGTGGTGACCTTGGCACCACCATGATTATGGGCCTCATTGTTTTGGGAATGCTCGCGTTTGCGGGTTTACCGTCGCTGACAATTTGGGCGCTTGCCATTATTTCGGCTTTGGCAGCATTCGGACTACTTAATTTTGGCGGATCAAACCGTGGCGCACGGTTCGACGCGTGGATTCAGGGGTGCACACCCGAACAGTACGAGACGGTGTGTTGGCAGACGATGCACGGACTTTGGGCATTATCGTCCGGGGGACTGTTCGGGCTTGGCCCTGGTAGTTCACGATCGAAGTGGTCGTGGCTTCCGCACGCAGATTCCGACTACATCTTTGCGATTGTGGGTGAAGAGTTGGGAATGTTTGGTGCAATCGCGCTGATCGTGCTCTTTCTTGCCCTTGCGGTGACGCTGATTCGTCTGGTTCGAGAGTTCCCCCAGCCGCTAACGCGGGTCCTTATCGGGGGTGTTTTTGTGTGGATTATTGGTCAAGCCTTCGTGAACATCGCCGTCGTCCTCAACATTTTGCCGGTGCTCGGAGTGCCCTTGCCGTTCATTTCTTCCGGTGGATCTGCCCTCGTCGCCAATTTTCTCGCGATTGGTGTGGTCATCAGTTGTGTTCGCCATGAGGAGCGCTACGGATGACCGTGTATTTGCTCGCGGGCGGGGGCACGGCCGGTCACGTTAATCCGTTGTTGGCGACCGCCGATGCGATTCGCGCGCGAGAGCCGGATGCAACGCTGCTGGTTTTGGGAACCGCCGAGGGTCTCGAATCACGACTGGTCCCCGAACGAGGCTACGAACTGCTCACAATCGAACGAGTTCCCTTTCCGCGCCGTGTGAACCTCGCGACCTTTGCTTTCCCTGCTCGATTCCTGCGCGCGGTTCGTCGCGTGAGGATGTTCATTGCCGCACGGAAGGTCGACATCGTGATTGGTTTCGGCGGCTATGCGGCCGCTCCCGCGTACCTCGCGGCACGTCGAGCAGGTATTCCACTGGTGATTCACGAAGCCAACGCGCTGCCGGGCATCGCGAACAAGTGGGGATCTCGTATGACACGGTACGTCGCGGTGACGTTCCCGAACACGCGACTTCCACATTCACATCTGACGGGGATGCCACTGCGGGTCGAGATTGCGAGCCTCGACCGAGATGCTAATCGTGCCGAGGCGCTTCGCTACTTTGGGCTCGACACGACGCGACCAGTTCTCTTGGTGACGGGAGGGTCAACCGGCGCGGCACGCATTAACGCAACGGTGGCTGCGGCGGCGCGAGACATTACGGCAGCGGGCTGGCAAATTCTGCACACTGTTGGCGAAACGAGAGAATTTGTTGATCCGAAAATCGCGGGCTATCACCCATTGCCGTATTGCGACCGAATGGATTTCGCCCTATCAGTTGCAGATTTCGTCGTCGCTCGATCGGGGGCTGCAACGGTTTCCGAATTGGCCGGTTTGGGTATTCCGTCAGTCTTTGTGCCGTATCCGGTCGGAAACGGCGAGCAGGAATTGAACGCGCGCGACCTCGTTTCGGTGGGCGGGGCAATCATCTGTCGAGATTCTGAGTTCACGGGGGAGTGGGTACGAAACTCACTTATCCCGCTGTTGACGAACGGTGAACAGCGTCGAACAATGGCTAACCGAGCGTCCGCCGCGGGCATCCGAGACGGGGCTGAGCGGCTCGCGGACATTGTGTTCAGCGCGATCTCTGAATCACGGGCTTAGGGTTGAGCAGTGATCGCACCCGACCATAGCGTTGATCTTCCAAACGAACTTGGTCGCGTTCATTTCATTGGTATCGGCGGCAGCGGGATGAGTGGCATCGCAAAGATGTTCCATGCGCGCGGTCTGGTCGTGACCGGATCCGACCGTTCCGAGTCGCAAACATTGTCGGCCCTCCGAGCCGACGGTATAGACGTTCAGGTTGGCCACGAGCCACTAGCAGTGCGCGAGGCAGACACGGTCGTTGTCACTGGCGCGTTGTGGGAGGACAACCCTGAATACCGTTGGGCAATCGACCACGGAGTCCGCATCCTTCATCGTGCACTCGCATTGGCCTGGCTGGTTCGCGACCATCGCGTGGTTTCCGTGGCAGGAGCCCACGGAAAAACCACGTCGACGGCGATGATCGTGACGGGACTGCTCGGTTTAGGCAGCTCGCCGTCGTTCGTGAACGGCGGTGTGTTGGCCAACTTAGGAACGTCATCCGGTCTCGGAACCGATCCCGAGTTTGTCATTGAAGCCGATGAATCGGATGGGTCATTCGTCGTGTATCCGACCTCCATTGGACTCATCACCAATATCGACTCCGACCATCTGGCACATTATGGTTCCGAAGAGGCGTTTGACGAGGCGTTCGTCACTTTTGCAAACGGTTGTCGCGAGGTGGTTGTTGTATCGGGGGACGATCCGACTCTGCGGCGGTTGATTCCTCGGATTACGACGCCAACGGTCACCTTTGGCGAATCGGACGGGGTTGACTACCGGGTAAGCGAAATCGAGTCGTCAGCAGATGGTGTCACCGCGACAATCACCCACGATGATGAAGTCGTCGAACTCCGACTGCCCGTAGCCGGAGCCCACAACGCACTGAACGGCGCGGGTGCAATCGCGGTACTGTGCGCGCTCGGCTTCGGCCTATCTGCGGCCGCGGCTGCGCTGGGTGTTTTCGCAGGAACGGGGCGACGCTTTGACCTGGTTGATACCGTCCGAGGTGTTCGCGTGTATGACGACTACGCTCACCACCCACGAGAAGTCCGAGCCGCCTTGGCCACGGCGAGAAGCGTGGTTGGCGCCGGTCGGGTAATCGCGATCCACCAACCCCATTTGTACTCGCGGACGCGCGACATGGCGGTCGATTTCGCGCGTGAATATGAGAATGGCGCGGACTTCACTGTTGTGCTTGACGTTTATGGTGCTCGGGAAGACCCAATCGAAGGAGTGACCGGCTCTCTTGTGTCTGATGCGTTCGCTGATCGGACGCGCGTGGCGTATTGTCCTGATTGGCCGGACGCCGCAAAAATTGCCGCACAGCACGCCCAATCGGGGGACATCATCATGACGCTGTCGTGCGGCGACGTTTATCGGATCATTCCGCTGGTCGTTGAGGAACTCGACGCCTCGTGAAACGTCCGAATCTGCCGGGAGCGTCCGGCTCACCGCGGTCGGTTCGACGTCCTTACCGATCGCAGCCGGTCGCGGCGCCAGCGATTCGAATGGCTCAACGCGATTCGGACGAGCGTCGATTCACGGCCGGTCGCCGCCACCGGCGTCGCGTGTGGCTGATGGGTGGCGGTGCGCTCGTCGCCATCGTTCTCGTGGTCACTGGAATCGTGATGTCGCCACTGCTCACGTTGACGGACATCGTCGTGAAGGGGCGGGACTCGGTTTCGGAAAAAATCATCGTTGGCGCGGCATCCGACCAGATCGGCAAACCTCTCGTCGCACTGAACTTTGATGCAATTCGTGACCGACTCAGTTCTGTTCCTAGAATTCAGTCATTCACAACCGAGATTCAACCGCCGCACACTCTTGTCATTCGTGTCGTCGAGCGACAGGCCATCGGCTTCTTGTCAATCAAATCTCAATGGGTGGTTGTCGACGCTGCCGGTGTCGTCATTGACACGGTGTCGGAAAAGCCTCCCGGAATTCCGGAATTGTCGGGTGAGTCAACTACCGACTTAGCATTTAGCGCCATGGCAGAGACTCTTGTTTCCCTCCCGAGCAGCGTACGCGCGAAAGTCGCTTCGATCTCTGCACAGACACGCGACAGCGTTCGGTTTACTCTTCGCTGGGTAGGTCACGAAATCGTGTGGGGTTCGCCAGAGAATTCTGCGGTGAAGACTGTCGTGATGGAGCGCGCGCTTCGCGTCGCTGATCGGTCGAATGACGTGTTCGAAATTGATGTCTCTGCCCCTGACAACATTGTTCTGCAACCATTGCGCTGAATTCCGACACGCCGACACGGCTTACGACCTCTGCCCATAGTCGTGACTACCGTGTGGGTGCCTGAGAAGGCAGAAAAAGTCTCGACTTCAAGTTGAGCCTGAACGTTGGAGGAATCCATGGCAACCGCAAGCAACAATTACCTCGCCGTCATTAAAGTGGTCGGTGTAGGTGGCGGTGGTGTCAATGCCGTTAATCGCATGATTGACGCCAAGATCAAGGGTGTGGAATACATCGCCGTCAACACCGATGCCCAAGCACTTCTTCTCAGCGACGCCGACGTCAAACTCGACGTTGGCCGTCAACTTACCCGTGGTCTTGGCGCCGGAGCCGACCCCGAAATCGGTCGCCGCGCAGCGGAAGACCACGCAACAGAAATCGAAGAGAGCCTAGCCGGAGCCGACCTCGTTTTCGTCACAGCAGGAGAAGGTGGCGGAACCGGAACCGGTGGCGCTCCCGTTGTCGCACGCATCGCCAAATCAATCGGTGCGCTTACCATCGGGGTCGTCACCACGCCATTCGGCTTCGAGGCGCGTCGCCGCCGCGAACAGGCCGAAGCGGGAGTGGAACGTCTTCGCGAAGAGGTCGATACTTTGATTGTCGTTCCCAACGACCGACTCCTTCAACTCGCTGACCCGACAATTTCGGTGACCGACGCCTTCGCGATTGCGGACGAAGTCCTCCTCGCTGGAGTTCAAGGCATCACCAACCTCATCACGAATCCGGGACTTATCAACCTCGACTTCGCGGACGTTCGTAGCGTCATGCATGGCGCGGGAACATCACTCATGGGTATCGGAAGCGCACGCGGCGCCGAACGGGCAATCAAGGCAACAGAGATGGCGATTGCGTCGCCGATGCTCGATCAGACGATTAACGGCGCACACGGTGTGCTCTTGTCATTCCAGGCCGGTTCTAACCTTTCCATCATGGAAGTCAACGAGGCGGCGTCGCTCATTTCAGATGTCATTCACCCCGAAGCCAACTTCATCTGGGGAATGGGAATTGACGACACACTCGGGGACGAAGTGCGCGTGACCGTGATCGCCGCCGGATTCGACGAGCGTGACACCGTGCGCCCCGACCGAATTGGCACCGTTGCGTCGTTCCAAACTCTTGACGAGGAATTGCAGCACAGTGAATTTGGTCGTTCAGGAACAACAACGGACATTCCCGTTTTGACCGATCAGTTTGCCGATTCTGACGCCTACGATCTTCCTGAATTTCTGCAGTAGCCCGTTGTGCCGTCCGTAACCGAACGATGGCACTCGTTGTCCGCCGACGTCGTCGCCGAATGTGCGAAGTGGGGCCGTGACGCCAACGAGGTAACTATCGTCGTCGTCACGAAGTTCCATCCTGCATCAGTCATCGAAGAGCTCCTAGAGGCCGGCGCCCGCCACTTTGGCGAAAGTCGTCACCAGGACGCTTCACCAAAAGCAGATGAACTAGCCGGACGAGATCTCACGTGGCATTTCGTTGGACAGATTCAATCCAATAAAGCCCGAGCAATTGCGCGGTACGCCTCGGTGATTCATTCACTCGACCGAGATTCCGTAGTCGACGCCCTCGCTACGTCAGAACATCGAGTAGCAGGTTTTGTCGAACTGAACCTCACGGACGATCCCGGACGCGGTGGAGTGCAGACTGCCGATGACATGATGCGACTCGCTGAACGAATCATCAATGCGGGCACAATTGACCTGCGTGGTGTGATGGCCGTAGCGCCTCAGGACGCCGACCCCGGCGCAGCGTTCGCCCACGTCGCCACGATGTCAGAGATCCTTTGCCAGGCCCATCCGAACGCGACCGACATTTCAACCGGCATGAGCGCCGATTGGCAACAGGCAATTGAACACGGCGCGACACACCTTCGGATAGGCACGTCAATCACGGGGAAACGGCCCAATCCGCGTTAATCTGATGAAAACCTCAAGGAGAGGAAATCGTCATGAGGAAAACACTTGAATACTTGGGTTTCGTTTCGTCGTCACCCCAATTACCGCGGGAACGCACGAGCGTTCGCCCCGACGTACCTCGTGCGTCCGGACCTCGTCCCGTCGCAGCTCCGGTGCGGTCGATGAGCCGATCACGTCACGAGCCTGCCTATTCGGTCATTCACACCATGCGACCGCGCCGTTACGCGTCCGACGCGGCGGGCATCGCAGAGACCTTCGCTGACGGCTCACCAATCATCGTTGACTTGTCGATGATGCAAGAGTCAGACGTGCGTCGCCTGATCGACTTTATGTCGGGACTCGTCAAGGGCCTAGACGGAACGATTCGCCGCGTCGCTGTCAAGGTGTTTATGTTGACACCGGCTGGAATCGAACAGTTCGATGATGAACTAGACCAGAACAGCCTTCAGACGAGCGACGACGAAGAACTCCTGGCATAGTCCATGCCAGGCTTGGGAACCATCATCTGGGCTGTTTTGTGGTGCTTCTCGGCATTACTGTGGGCGCGTTTCATTTTGGAATGGGTACAACAAATCTCTCCACAGTGGCGACCACGTGGTCTGGTGTTGGTTATCGCGGAAGCGACCTACACCGTGACCGACCCGCCGCTGCGCTTCTTACGTAGGTTCATCAAGCCGTTGCGCATCGGCGCGGTCGCAATCGACCTGTCGTGGACCCTCTTGCTTTTCGCAACGTATATTGCAATGTCCTGGGTTGTTTAGGGTTCGCGGTAAAGTGTTGTCAACCGATAAATCGGTTGTCCTAAGGAATGAGGTCGACCAATGTTGAGTGCTGAAGACATTGTTAACAAGCAATTCAAGACGAAACGCGACGGTTACGACCCCGACGATGTTGATGACTTTCTTGATGAGGTTGTTAAAGAACTCCGCCGCATACAAATCGAAAACGATGGACTGAACCAGAAGGTTTTGGCCACCGAATCGCGTGTCGCAGAACTTCAACGCAATGGTGGGCCCATCGCGGCCAGCCCTGCAGTGGGAACGGCAGAGACCGGAACGTCCAGCCAATTGCTGCAACTCGCCCGCAAACTGCACGATCAGCACATCCAAGAGGGTTACACCGAGCGTGATCGCATTATCGAAGAGGGCAAGAACCACGTGACGCGTATGCTCGCAGAAGCAGAGCTTCGCCAGCGCAACGAGATCAATGTTCTCGACCAGCAAAGAATCGCCGTCGAACGCGAGATTGAACGCCTCAAGCAGTTCGAGAAAGAATACCGTCAGCATCTCAAGCAGCACCTTGAAAAGCAGCTTGCAGATCTGGCCAACAGCGGTCAGGAATCCGCCAACTCCTTCTAGTCGCGATGCCACAGCATCGTTCACTTCCGGTACCTGACGGTCTCGTCGGGGAGCGGGTTGACGTTGCTGTGGCCAAACTTCTGGGCTTTTCACGCACATTCGCGGGCGACGTGATCGAGCGCGGTGGTGTCGTTGTGGATGGGCGAGTGGCGGTAAAGTCCGACCGTTTATCTGCAGACGTCCTGTTGTCAATTGAGTGGGATGACCCGCGGGCACCAGAAATCGTGCCGGTTGTGATTGCTGATATGCAGATTGTGTACGACGATGACGACATCGTCATTGTCAGTAAGCCCCCGTTCCTCGCGGCTCATCCTTCGCTGGGGTGGGAAGGCGACACAGTTTTGGGCGCTCTTGCCGGAGCGGGGTATCGAATCGCAACATCGGGACCGCCAGAGCGCCAGGGAATTGTGCACCGACTTGATGTCGGAACGTCGGGACTCATGATTGTGGCCAAGAGTGAAATCGCGTATTCGGCGATGAAACGCAAATTCAAGGACCGTCAGGTGTTCAAGGAATATCACGCGCTTGTTCAAGGCGAGATGGTTCCGCCCTCGGGGACAATCGATGCAGCGATCGGTCGCCACCCAGGTTCGGCGTGGAAATTTGCGGTCACTCACGATGGGCGCAATGCGGTTACTCACTTCGACACACTCGCCAATTACCCAACAGCAACGCTCTTGTCTGTGGGACTTGAGACCGGTCGCACCCACCAGATTCGGGTTCACATGGCTGCGCAACGACATCCACTTGTCGGTGATTCGTTATACGGAGCTGACCCCACCATCGCGAAGCGACTCGAACTCACCCGCCAA
>JBIIAK010000029.1:0-8943 GCA_044239945.1 Microbacteriaceae bacterium | reverse complement strand
ACGGCCGTTGGCCTGGCGGTGCTGATGCTCGTTGCCGCTGCGCTGCTCATCGCGACGACAATCCGACTATCGGCGTTCTCACGCCGTCGCGAACTTGCGATCATGCGCCTTGTCGGCGCTTCGAATTGGTACATCCAAACTCCGTTCATCCTCGAGGGCGTGGTTGCTGCGACGATTGGTTCGCTCCTCGCGTGTGCCGCGATCGCAGGAATTGTGGTCTTCTTCGTGGGTGGCTATCTCGCGTCAGCCCTTCCGACAACGTCATTTATCACGCTCTCTGATGTCTGGATTGTCTTCCCTGGGTTGCTCCTTGCTGGCGCGGTTCTCGCGGCGACGAGCGCCTATGTCGCCATTTCCCGTTACCTTCGCGTCTAGTCCGGATGTAAACTGGAGGGCTTGGACTCACCAGATGACCGGAAAGGGGGTGCGTCATGCCAAAGGAACATGGCGAAAAAGTCGTTGCGACGAACCGCAAGGCGCGCCACGATTACCACATCGAGGACACGTTCGAGTGTGGCCTCTCGCTGGTTGGTACCGAAGTAAAGGCCCTACGTTTGGGCAAAGCGTCACTCGTTGACGGCTGGGCACAGATTGTCGATGGTGAAATGTGGATGGAATCCGTCCATATCCCCGAGTACACCCAGGGAACGTGGACTAACCACGCGACGAGACGCAAGCGCAAGCTGTTGCTGCACCGTGCCGAGATCATCAAGATCTCGCATCGCATTCACGACGGCGGGTACACGCTTGTTCCGTTGAAAATTTACTTCAAGGATGGCCGCGCCAAGGTCGAGCTCGCCATCGCCAAGGGAAAAAAGGATTACGACAAGCGTCACACCCTGCGGGAAAAGGAAGACAAGCGCGAGGCCGAGCGCGCGATGAAATCCAAACGTCTGCGCGGGGAATAACGCATGTCGGACGAGCGTTCTATACTCGTGAAGCACCCGAAAGGGTTTTGAAAACTCAACAGTGTGGAATGTGGCTCGCCTCCCATCATGGGGATGATCGGTTTCGACAGTGCGTCTAAGCCGGAAAGAAGCGGGTCGAGGATGCAGGGTTATCTCGTAAACGCCCCTTGCAAACCAATAGGTGCCAACGCAAAGCGCACCGACTTCGCTCTCGCTGCCTAATAAGCCGCCATCGAAGTCCGTCAGACCGAGTTCCGCCTTCGGCTCGGATTCTGGCGCCATTTAGAAGGCTTGCTACGAACTTGTGTGTCAGGGGTTCGCGGGACATTAACTGATACTGGGCTCGTCGACTTAGGTGTTAGTGACAAATGTCGGGGCCGAGCAAAACGTCTTCACTGACTACACCCGTAGAAGTTTCCGACTGTTCGTATTGGACGGGGGTTCAATTCCCCCCATCTCCACCATCAGGTGGGCCATATTCCACACAACCTTTTCACCGACAGAACGGAATACCATGTCTTTTGGCGCAGCAATCGGAAGTTTTTTCTCGAAGTACGCCACGTTCAGCGGACGTGCGCGACGCAGTGAATTTTGGTACGCGGTCTTGTTCACAACTCTCGTGAGCATCGCGATTGGAATAGTTTGGCCGGGGACTACGGTCGTTGTCGACGGAATGTCGTTCCAGCAATCCTCCCTGCTGTCGAATCTTTGGCAGCTCGCCATTTTCGTACCGTCGCTGGCGCTCACGTGGCGCCGTTTGCACGACGTCGGTCGCAAAGGCACGTATTACCTCTTTATCCTCATTCCGATCGTGGGATGGATTATGTTGTTCATTCAACTTGTGAAGGACAGCGAACCCGGGGCGAACGCGTTCGGCGAACCCGTCAAGTAACTAAGGTCTTCTCGTGTGCCCCTGGCGAACGTCGGGGGCATACGTCATTAGAGGGTGCGCGCGAACGCCTTTAGTGCAGAGCGGAACGCCACGGTTCCGATTGCGCGAACGAACGGCGCGGTCCACCAGAAGAAGGCCTGGGGTTTGAGGTGAATATCCTCGAACCAGTCGAGTCGCGTGGTCGAATCGCCCAGCGCCCTGAGCGTGAAGCCCGCGGTGCCTCCCAGCACAAGACCGGTTTTGGTGACCATGCATGACGCTTCACCGCGTTTCGGTGGATGCGACTCGGACACTGTCATCGGGTCGTCTAATCGGAGTGGCCCGAGATGGGTGAGCCCGACAAATTCGGTTCCTACCCCCGTCGTCTGCCTGGTTACGGTTACCACGGTGTTGGGAATCCACGCGGAGTGTGAACCCCAGTCGGTGAGTCGTTCCCACACGTGCGTGATGTCGTGAGGCAAGTCCAATCGAATATCAATTCGAGTCATGATGTACCTAATCTAGGTCCCGGCGGGTCATCCTGTTACTATGGCGTCATGGCTACGACAAACAATCCACTGGACCCTGCGCTGTTTGAACAGGCGAAAAAGAGCCTCAAGAAAAAGCGCGACGCAAAAGAATTCCTGATCGTGACGATTGCTGTCAACGCGATTCTCGTCGGCATCTGGTGGTTCACCACGCCAACCGGCTACTTCTGGCCCATGTGGGTGATATTCGGAATGGGCATCGGGGTCATGTTCGCGTACCTCGATGCTTACACCGTTCTCGGGGCGAAGCCGATTTCAGACGCCGATATTCGCGCTGAGGCCGAGAAAATACGGAAGCGTCCTTAGGCTTCGGCCGCGGAGGCATTGAGCGTCAGTGATGACGTGAAATGGGATTCGAAAATGCGACTTAACTTCGCCAGCGACATGTTCGAGTGGCGCGGTCCGTCTCCGTATTACTTTGTTCGTGTCCCTGACGAGGATGCAGCGCGAATCGCAGAGGTCGCATCGATGGTCACGTACGGTTGGGGTGTGATCCCGGTGACAGTGATAATCGGCTCGTCGACGGTGACGACCTCGTTGTTCCCGAAGGACGGCGGATATTTGGTGCCCATCAAAAACGCGGTCAGGCTCCCCGAAAAAATTTACGTGGGCGACGCAGTTGACGTGACACTAACTATTGCGGTCTAGCGGCTGTTCTCGCCGAGGCGGGTCTGTCAGACTGAGGCCGTGACCTCTCAAAATATTCCATTTCGCGATGCACTCTCGTATTGGTGGAAACTTGGTCTCACCAGTTTCGGCGGTCCGGCCGGTCAAATCTCGATGCTGCACGACGAGGTCGTCATCAAACGGCGATGGATTTCCGAGAAACGTTTTCTACACGCACTCAATTACTGCATGGTCCTTCCCGGACCCGAGGCCCAGCAACTCGTCACCTACATCGGGTGGCTCATGCACGGGGTGCGAGGTGGACTCATCGCCGGCACACTGTTCGTCTTGCCATCACTGGTCATTCTCATTGCCCTGACGTGGCTGTACCTCGCGTTCGGGGAGACGGCGATTGTGATGGGAATTTTTGCGTCCATCAAACCTGTTGTCGTTGCAATCATTGCCCAGGCGGTGTACCGAATTGGGTCACGATCACTGGGGCATCCCGTCCTGTGGGTAATCGCCGGAATCTCGACAATTGCCATGCTGGTATCGGGTGCACTGTTTCCGCTCATCCTCGCGGTAGCCATTGTGGTGGGACTTGTCGGTTCGCGCGTCGCGCCCCTCGTTTTTCAGGGTGGAGGCGGACACGTGGCTACCACAAACACCGGCGGGCAAGCCATCATCGATGACGAAACGACAACGCCTCCGCATGCTCGAATCACGAGATGGCGTCTGTTTCGGACTGTGGCCACAACGCTCGTTGCGTGGCTTTTGCCCGTTGGCGCATTGTGGCTGAGTCTCGGCCCAGACAGTTCACTCGTCGAGATGGCCCTGTTCTTCTCGGGAGCCGCTCTTCTCACCTTCGGGGGCGCTTATGCGGTCCTTCCCTACGTTTTCCACGGTGCGGTGAGCGCTGGCTGGGCAACACCGACGCAAATGGTTGACGGTCTCGCGCTCGGTGAGACAACTCCCGGTCCACTCATCATGTTCGTCAGTTTCGTTGGTTTTGTCGGTGGTTTCGGCGGCGAATTCCTCGGGGCGGGCACCTCCTGGGTTTCCGGAATTGTTGCGGCAATCGTTGCAACCTGGTTCACGTTCCTACCGTCCTTCTTTTTCATCCTCGCGGGTGGTCCGTACGTCGAAGCGACACGGAATCGCACGGCGTTTGCCGGTCCTCTCACGGCCATCAACGCGGCTGTTGTTGGTGTCGTGCTGAGCCTCGCGTTGGTGTTCGCACAGAATGTCTTTCTTCCAGTTGGACAGTCGGTTGATGTGGTCAGCGTGGCGATTGCGATCGGTGCGGCCGTCGCGCTCGTTAGGTTCCGCCGCAGCGTCATCGAGGTGATCGCGTGGGGGGCGCTGCTCGGGCTGGTGATGGGTTTGTTCGCCACGTTTGTTGGGTAACGTCACGCAGGGGTAACTCACAGAAAAACCCCCTAAACTCGGATAATGAGCGCAACCCTCCTCGCCCCGCTGACCTCCAACTACACCGAGCTTTTGGCCCGTGTAAAAGCGGCGGGTCTGCTGAAAAAGAACCCGAGCTTCTACGTCATTCGCCTCGCGGTCATCTCTGTCCTCGCGGCCGGACTGTGGGTTGCCGGCGGCTTCGTGGGGGCATCCGAGCTTCACGACGGCATTGTGATCGGTGTCGCGTTCCTCATCGCCGGATTGCTCGGAGTTCTCGGAGCCCAATACGGCTTTATCGCGCACGAAGCGGCTCACCGACAGATTTTTCGCAATAACAAATGGAACGATTGGGCCGGACTTTTGCTCTCGAACCTGTTCGCGGGGTTGTCCTACGGGTTTTGGATGCGCAAGCACAACAAGCACCACCAGAAACCGAACCAGATCGGTCAAGACCCTGACATCGCGATTCGTGTCTTGAGTTTCACGGTCGAGTCACGCGACGAGAAGCGCGGTATCGAACGCTGGATCTCGAACCGCCAGGGCTATCTCTTTCCGGCCCTATTGTTCTTGACCGGTTTTGACCTTTTGCTCGATTCGTTCTCGGCGTTGCGCCGCACGGATCGTCCGCTCAGAATTCGTCTTCTCGAGTTCTCGTTGATGGTTGTTCGTCAGACGGCACCGTACGTCATTATGGGGCTCATGTTCGGGTGGCTGTGGGCAATCGCGCTGTGGATGTTCATGATGATGATTTTTGGGTTCTTCATGGGGGCCGCGTTCGCACCGAACCACAAGGGCATGCCGCTCGTTCCGCGCGATGCAAAACTGGACTTCTTTGAACGTCAGGTCCTCACGAGTCGAAATATTCGCGGAAGCTGGCTTAAGGACAACCTCATGGGGGGACTCAACTATCAGGTCGAACACCACCTCTTTCCGTCGATGGCTCGGCCCTATCTCAAGCGCGCTCACGACATCGTGGTGGCCTACTGTGCAGACAAAAACATCACACTGGTCGAGATGAACCTGATGTCGTCGTACAAGGCGATCATCGTTTATTTGAATAAGGTCGGACTGAGCAACAATGCCGACCCGTTCGTCTGCCCGATGGTTGCAGACATGCGACCCCGCTGGTAATTTTCGGCGAATGACACTGGTTGATCGGGTGACGACTCGGTTCGCCGAGGTCGTCGGGGCAGAGCCCCTTGGTGTGTGGTCTGCACCCGGTCGAGTCACCATCATCGGCGATCACACTGACTACAACGCAGGCTTGTCATTACCCATGGCGATCAACCTCAGCGTGGTCGTTGCCGTTGGAGTTCGGGATGATGGTCGGGTGCGCGTCGTCTCACCCTTCGGTGACACGACGACAGTGGAATTGACTCGGTGTGTGCCGGGGTCCGTAAGTGGCTGGGCCGCTGTGCCGCTTGGAGTGCTGTGGGCACTGGGCGGTTCGCGCGGCGGAGCATTGGGATTAGATATCGTGATTGATTCGGAAATCCCCGCTGGCCCAGATTTTGGGGCCAATTCGGCAATCGCGTGTGCCGTCGCCGTGGCGGTGAATGACCTGTGGGAAATTGGCCTAGGGCGAATGGATTTGGTTCATGCGTGCCAACGTGCGGAACACGACATGGTCGGCACATCGACGACGATGGTTGACGCGGCGACGGCGATGTTCGGGGAAACGGACTCGGCAGTTCTCGTTGATTGCCAATTGGCCGAAGCCTCGGCGGTTCCCTTTGCCATTGCCGATGTCGGGCTCGTGCTTCTTGTCATCGTTTCGGATGGACAACATTCGCCCGGCGTTACAGCCAATCAGGATCGGCGCGCGTCGTGTCACCGAGCGGCCGGGTCGCTCGGAGTTGAGACGCTGCGCGACCTCGCTGTCAACGACCTGCAGCGTGTGCGCGAAACTGAGGATGAAGAAACGTACCGAAGAGTCCGCCACGTGGTAACCGAAAACGCTCGAGTTGCGGCGGTTGCTGAATTGTTATGGTCCGATGGTCCGCGCGCGATCGGGGACTTTCTTATTGCCTCGTACTTGTCGATGAGGGACGACTTTGCTGTGCAGAACTCGCACAGTGCCCGCGCGATCCGGTCGGTACAGAGGGCCGGCGCTCTGGGGGCTCGGATGACGGGCGGGGGTCTGGGCGGGGTGGTCATCGCGCTAGTGCCAACCGAACTGCTGTCGTTCGCCGAGCGCAAGGTTCGCCAGGCCTTTACTGATGAACGGCTGGGCGAACCCGAGTTGTTTCTCGTGACACCGGCGCGCGGCGCGCATCGCGTTTACTAGCGCTTGGCGTCGGCAAGCGTTCCGGTTGTTTGTTGCGTTGGGTCAAAAATGACGCAATCAATGCCGCGGTCCCCTTTAGCCCACGATGATTCGGTGGGGTAGTAGTACTGGAAATCTAGTGCTGAAATCCCAAAGTCAAGCCCGACGAAATTTTTGAACTCGACGGCACACTGTTTGGTGCCAAAGCTCACGAGATCCTCTACAGAAGGGTATGAACTTCCGACGAAGGTCAATGACGCGAACACCTCAAAATCATGCGCGGATTCACACTCAACAATTGGCTCGGTCGTGTTGATTCCGTCTTCGAGGTACGTCTGGTCGAGGCAATCACCAATCGCCAGTTCGATGAGCCCCGTCGGAGGGATGGACGGAGTGACCGAGGGGGTAACGACAGGACTAGGCCCACCGCCATAGGTACTGCTGAGCGTGGAAACCATGGTGCACCCCGTCAGCGACACAGCGGAAACCGTCAACACTGAGGCAAGGCGAAGGGCCGAGAAACGGATGGCAGGCACGGTCTAAGACTATCTAAGGGTCGACAGAACCATGTCGTGTAAATGTCCGTTGGTTGCACACGCTGTGCCGTTCCAGGGACCCTCGCGGCCCTCGATATCGGTGAACCGACCTCCGGCTTCTTCCAGAATCGGGATGAGCGCAGCAATGTCGTAAGGCTGAAGGCCGCATTCGGTCGCGATATCGATGGCTCCTTCGGCGACGAGCATGTACGCCCACATATCGCCAATCGCTCGCGCCCTCCACACTGAGGTTGCCAGTGCAATCACCTGGTCACCGCGACCAGCCTCAATCCACCCGGGTAAGGAGTTGTATGAAACAACCGCATCGTCAAGAGATGTCACTGAACTCACGGACATCCGTTTTTCGCGTTTCCCGGCGCGTTGTGTGTAAGCGCCCTGACCCTTAGCGCCCCACCAACGTTGACCCAGAGCAGGAGAGGACACGACACCAACTACAGGGACGCCGTCGATTGCAAGCGCAATCAATGTTCCCCAAATTGGGACTCCCCTGAGGAAATTAGCGGTGCCGTCAATCGGGTCGATGATCCATTGGCGATGAGGGCGGTGTTCGCCCTCTTGGTGGCCGGTCGAACCGAACTCTTCACCCAAGATGGCATCCTCTGGCCGTGCGGCAGCCAAGCCCTCGCGAATCGCGTGTTCAACCTCACGGTCTGCTTCGGTGACCGGTGTGCGATCGGGTTTCGTGGTGACGGTGAAGTCTTGAGACTCGTACCAGCGCATCGACACCAGGTCGGCCATTGCGGCAAGCGAGCGGGCAAGGGCGAGGTCGTCCTGAACGGTAATGGGCACGCTGTCAGGTTACGCCACGGAATCGAGTGACTGAATCAATCGCTGCACCGAATCGAGTCGCGCCGCACCTTCCGGCCCGAGTGCACCGGCGACTACTGCTTCGACCATCGCGCAGTCGGCGTCAAAATGGTTGCATCCGCGTGGGCAATCCTCGGCGATTTCCGCTAGATCGGTGAACGCCGCCAGGACGGACTCGGGGCGAACGTGTCCCAACCCAAACGAGCGAACTCCGGGGGTGTCGATGAGCCACCCGCCACCAGGGAAACGAAAGGATGCGGTCGATGACGACGTGTGCCTCCCTCGGCCGGTCACATCGTTGACGACTCCCACCGCACGGTGCGCACTAGGAATGAGAGCATTGACAAGAGTCGATTTCCCGACGCCCGAGTGGCCGACCGCGACTGTCGTGTGTCCATTTAGCACCTCCGCCAGTTCCGCGAGGGGCGGATCGTCTGAACGCGACGTCACGACGGGAACATTGAGACCGCGAAAATGTGCGAGGAATTCGGTCGGATCCGCGAGGTCGGTCTTTGTCACGCAAAGAATGGGCAAAATCCCTGCATCAAACGCGGCCACCATGTAACGATCGACTAGTCGTTGCCGTGGCTCGGGGTTGGCCGCCGCGACGACAATGAGCATCCGATCGGCGTTCGCGACGATCATTCGTTCGACCGTGTCGCTGTCGTCAGCCGAGCGCCTTAGCACCGTCGTGCGCGGAACGACACGAACAATTCGTGCGAGGGTACCGTCACCGCCGGTGGTGTCGCCAACGATGTCAACGAGGTCACCGGTGACAATCGGAGTCCGGGACAATTCACGCGCGCGCTTGGTGATGATTTCGCGTTCCGCAGGAGTTCCTTCTTCGGCGAGCGTCAGATATCGTCCGCGGTCAACCGTAATGACACGGGCCTCAATCGAATCGTCGTGTGCTGGGCGATTCTTGGTGCGCGGTTTGCTTCCCCTTTTGGGTGGGCGGACCTTGGCGGCC
>JBIIAK010000147.1:0-2635 GCA_044239945.1 Microbacteriaceae bacterium | reverse complement strand
CACGCCGCTCATGAGCGTGACGAACGCTATCTCGGGCATCGTTGTGGTGGGGGCAATCGCCCAACTCTCGTCGGACAACATCGTCGTTCAGATTTTGGCCGCGGTTGGCGTCCTTCTCGCATCAATCAATATCTTCGGTGGGTTTGCCGTGACACGTCGAATGCTCAAGATGTTTAGCAAAGGTGGAACCAAGTGAACATCGACATGCTGACCACGGCCGTCTACATCGTTGCGGCACTCATGTTCATTTTGAGCCTCGCCGGATTGAGCAAGCACGAGACGTCGCGATCGGGTCTCACCTTCGGAATCGCCGGTATGGCTCTCGCGTTGGCTGCGACAATCGCATCGCTCACGCTCAACACGTGGGGTTCCGCTCAGTCGACTCTGGGGTTGACCCTTCTCGTCATCGTGATTCTTGTTGGTGCCGGAATAGGTCTTTGGCGCGCGCGCGTCGTGGCGATGACAGGAATGCCCGAACTGATCGCTCTACTTCACAGCTTCGTCGGTCTCGCTGCTGTGCTCGTCGGTTGGAATGGTGCACTTGATTCACACGGTGTGCCCGCCGATTTCATTGCCATTCACCACGGGGAAGTATTCATCGGCGTGTTCATCGGTGCCGTCACGTTCACTGGTTCGATCGTCGCATTCTTGAAGCTCTCTGCGCGAATACCCAGCAACCCGCTGATGCTTCCCGGAAAAAATGTGCTCAACGTTGGTGCGCTGCTCGGGTTCGTAGGACTCACGGTCTGGTACATCATCACGCCCGACATCTGGTTGCTCGTCGCCGTCACGGTGCTCGCGCTTCTTCTCGGATGGCACTTGGTTGCGTCTATTGGGGGCGGTGACATGCCCGTGGTCGTGTCAATGCTCAATAGTTACTCGGGTTGGGCGGCCGCCGCGGCTGGATTCCTGCTCAGTAACGACCTCCTCATTGTTACCGGAGCGCTGGTTGGGTCGTCGGGTGCTTACCTGTCCTACATCATGTGTAAGGCAATGAACCGTTCGTTTATCTCTGTGATCGCCGGAGGCTTTGGCATTCCTAAGCCCGCGGAAGCCGGCGATGAAGAAGAAGGCGAGATTCAAGAGACCGATGCTGCGTCCGTTGCCGAAATGCTCAGTTCAGCTGACACGGTGATCATCACCCCGGGTTACGGTATGGCGGTCGCGCAAGCGCAATACCCCGTCGCCGAGCTCACTCAAAAGCTGACGGCCAAGGGAGTGACAGTGCGTTTCGGCATCCACCCCGTCGCTGGGCGTCTTCCCGGACACATGAACGTTCTACTCGCGGAAGCGAAAGTGCCGTACGACATCGTTCTCGAGATGGATGAGGTGAACGACGACTTTGCCAGCACCTCGGTTGTTCTTGTGATCGGCGCGAACGACACCGTGAATCCGGCTGCTGCCGAAGATCCGGGCAGCCCAATCGCTGGAATGCCCGTGCTGCATGTCTGGGAGGCGAGCAAAATCATCGTGTTCAAACGTTCGATGAGTTCTGGCTATGCGGGTGTGCAAAACCCACTGTTCTTCCGCGACAACGCCTACATGTTGTTCGGCGACGCCAAGGAACGCGTCGAAGACATCATCAAAGCCCTGTAACTACTAGGACAATTCCTTAAAGTCGGCCAAGCCTCTTCAATGTCGGGCCTACTTCTCGTTTTCTGTTCTCGAGAGCCTCTGCGAAACGTAGACAGGGATCAGTGACAACACGATGACCACCGTCGCCACCACATTGACAACCGACGCCTGGTTCGGACGAGCCATCTCTTTCAAGATCCACAGCGGAAGCGTGTCGACTCCCGGCGGGGCGGTGA
Organism: Microbacteriaceae bacterium; assembly: GCA_044239945.1. Classification (GTDB taxonomy): domain Bacteria; phylum Actinomycetota; class Actinomycetes; order Actinomycetales; family Microbacteriaceae; genus MWH-TA3. The sequence goes on along the minus strand of JBIIAK010000147.1, from coordinate 824 downwards.
AGATTGTCACGACGACCTCGTCAAAACTCAGCGCAAAAGCAAGCAGGGCTCCTGCGGCAAAAGCAGTTCTGAATTGAGGGAACGTGACAAGTCGGAATGTTCCCCACAACCCTTGCCCAAGATCCATTGACGCTTCCTGGAGCGACGGGTTCATGCGCTTCAATCGCGCAAAGACATTGTTAAAAACCATCACAATACAAAAAGTCGCATGGGCGACGATCATGCCGAAATAACCAATTTGGAAACCCGCAGGAGTCAGGAAGTTGCTGTACGTGTTGCTGAAAGCAACACCCGTTACAACACCGGGCAAAGCGATGGGCAGGACAACCAACAGGTTAACCGTTCCCTTGCCAAAGAACTCATAACGGCTCAAGGCAAAGGCCACGAGGGAACCGAGGACCATCGCGAAACACATCGCCCCGAATGCGACGATGGCAGAGTTCAAGAGTGCAGCGCGAATTGGTTCTGATTCGAACGCAACCACCCACCACTTGAATGACCACTCGGGGATTGGCCACGCAGAAATCTGCCGTTCGTTAAAGGCGTTCAAAATCAGAACAGACAAGGGTGCATACATGAAAATCAGGACGACGGCGACGCTTGCCATGAGAGACCAACGGGAAGTGCGAGCAAATCTGAGCATCTGGCGCTACATCCTCTCTAATGATCCGGTGCGCCGTGCGATCATGAGATACATCACGACAAAGGCAATCGGAACTATCGAAAACGCTGCTGCGACCGGAGGATTCAGGTTGATGTTCGAGGCGATGATCGACCCAATCATTTGTGTGGATCCCCCCACAAATCGGGCAGCCAGATAGTCA
>JBIIAK010000146.1:0-2646 GCA_044239945.1 Microbacteriaceae bacterium | reverse complement strand
GTTCGCGAGGTCGCCGAAGAACTCGGGGTGTCGGTGAACCCCGCCGATTTGCAGCCCATCAGCCGCATCACGTACCCCTTCGTCGACAAAGCGGACTGGAGCCAGCGGTCGTTCGGCTTTGTCACACGGGTCTGGGCGGGGACACCGACCGCAACCGCAGAGCTAGCCCCGCACTGGTTTCCGGTCGACCGAATCCCGTTCGATCGCATGTGGGCGGACGCACGGCTGTGGTTGCCACGTGCGTTATCTGGGGAGTTCGTTGAGGCGACGTATTCGTTCCGGTCGGACGGGACAATGGTGTGAATCACCAAACGTACAAGTCGCCGTTCTCTAGCCGTGTCGGATAGTCGGTCTGAAACGCCTTCTGCCGCGGGCAGGTCGTGAGCACTGCCTGCATCGCAATCTTTTCGTCGGGCGTCACCCACAAGCGATACGCGCGCTTGACCGAAATCTGGCGCGCCACATAGACGCACTGATAGTTGCGCATCGGCGGTAGCCACCACGACGCATCCGAATCGCTCTTGCGACTATTCGTCGGCCCGTCGACCGCCTGCAGATTGAGCGGGTCGTTCGCGAAGGCGACCCGCATCCCTTGAGACAACTTGCTTGCTCCGGTCATCCACGCGTTGTGCAAGGCCACTATGTGATCAATCTGGACGGCGAGGGACGTCGTTTGACCGCGAGTGAAATCGATGCGCTTTCCTGTGTACACGTCTCGGATGACACCTTCATAGATCAGGCACCCGTCGGTGCGTGTGATCGACGCGAAATCCCGACGCAAAATATCGTTCCGGGTGTCACACCCATTGCCGTCCACGTCAACCCACGCATCGCCGAACTTACCCTCGCGGTCGTACCCCGCACCCGACGTCATCTCTCGAACCTGCAACCGATTGAGAACCTTCATCGCCGAGCCCGCCCGCGCCGGAATGTCGGGTGCGGCGTCGGTGGGAGTGGGTTCGGGGGTCGGGGACGAGGTTTCGCTCGTGCCGGGTGACGTGTTGCTCGACGGCGAATCGGGAAGGAACGGGCCGACAATCGCCCCGACAACAACGATGAACGCGATGCCACCGCACCCGAGGGTAGTTTTCTTCGAAGCCACGTGTTCAGCGTATGCGGTGGGGGTGACGTTACTTGAGTGATTCCTTTGGTGCTAGGACGCCATGAACAACTCGAAACGCGCCGCGAGCTTTTGTTTATCTGGATGTTGTGTTTTCGAATTGGGAATAGTGATCGTGATTCCGTGCATTTCCTTGAGTCCGTGTTGCAACATCGGTCCATCATTTTCGATGAGCAGATTTTCGTCAATATGAACGCGGTAGTCAGGGTCGATACCGAGTAGATTTCGGTCGTACGCCGCGTGATGGATTTTGCATAACGATAAACCGTTTGGCACGGACGCCGCACCGCCCTCGTCTGCGTCTGGAATGATGTGCGCCGCATCTAGCAAATCGGCGTGATTCAGTCGGCAGATCGCGCAGCGACGGTCGTACGCATTAAGGACGCGAGCACGGAAAAGCGGTTGGTGGACTCGTCGACGCACCTCTGCCTTGACATAACGCTTTTCAATGTCGGACATTCCTGCTTCCAGTTGCGCCTTAATCGTCGCGTCTGCGGCGATCTCAACAAATTTCTTTTCGAAGTCGGCGCCGGTCAAGAAAGCTCCAACAAATGGAACATAAAGGTTGGACATCGGACGTTCAAAAAGGATTATTGGTGTCCGTGTTTCGAGGGCGACGAGCAGTTTACGATTGGAGCCCGCGCGCGGGTCGCCGGCCTCAAATGCGTATCTAAGAATGCCGTTTTCATCGAAATAGTCGTTGTAGGGGCCTTCCGCAGCGCTCGTGACCGTAAGTGTGGCATCAAAAATTTTCGGATTGATAATTCCGCGCTGTCCAACGAGGGCTACTCGTTGGCCATCCATTTCAAATTCAAGTAGTTGTTGGTAAGTAAGCGCTCCACCGAATTCTGTTGTCATGTCGCGGACCTTGTTGAAAATGCGTTCGCGAAGCAAATCCTGTTCCAATTGGGTGAGCGCCATAACTCATGGCTACCAGGTTGGCTGCCGGCCGTCAAGATCGAAATGAGAATTTCCCGCTTTCGCCGATCCGCCGATATGGACTGGATGTCCGAATTGCGATCCACTCAAAGCAAACTCCAAGCAACCACTCGTAAACTGAGAACATGACAACACCCAAGAACACGGCGCCCGCCACAAGCATCGCGCCCACCGCACCAACAAACCAACTCACCCTCTGGTCCATGATCACCGGCATCGCCGCGCTCACGGTCGGATGGGTCATCCCGCTTCCTTTCGGAATCGCAGCCGTCATCCTCGGACACATCGGTCTCGTTCAGGTCAAGAAGACCGGCGAACAGGGACGCACCTATGCAATCACCGGACTCGTCACGGGCTACATGAGCATCGCGATCGGTCTCATCGTCGCAATCCTCGCCGTGCTATTCTTCGGCGCCCTTTTCCTTGGCGGAATGGGTTACGGATACATGAATCACATGCCTGACTTCGGTGGCGGAATGATGTTCCCCTAGTTGTGACTCCACGCTCCAGAAACGGCCGTCCTTCGGGGCGGCCGTTTCGTTTTTAGTCGACCAGGTTGTTCGCCTTCAGTTGCTCTTCAATCTGAG
>JBIIAK010000145.1:0-2649 GCA_044239945.1 Microbacteriaceae bacterium | reverse complement strand
CGGTGTTCTCGGGGCAGAAACCTTGATTAGTTCGTGCTGTGGACAGCCTGTACACTGGAACAACGTTCATTTCGGTGAGCGAATTCGCGTGTCCAGCAGTTACACGAAACCATTGGTCCCCTCGGGGAGGAATCGGTACGGGCACCAGGGCCAGGCATCCGTCTGCGCAATAACCACAACAAAAGGAGAACGGCCATGGCCGTCATTACTATTCGCCAAATGCTCGATAGCGGCGTGCACTTCGGACACCAGACTCAGCGCTGGAACCCGAAAGTCAAGCGCTTCATCCTGACTGAACGTTCAGGCATCCACATCATCGACCTTCAGCAGTCGCTCGCTCACATCGACTCGGCATACGAGTTCGTCCGCGAGACCGTCGCCCGCGGCGGCACAATCCTCTTTGTCGGCACCAAGAAACAGGCACAAGAGTCGATCGCAGCCGAAGCCGGTCGCGTCGGTCAGCCCTATGTCAACCAGCGTTGGCTCGGTGGGCTCCTGACCAACTTCCAAACCGTCCTCGGTCGCCTCGAGCGCATGAAGGAACTGGAACAGGTTGACTTCGAGGACACCACCAAGGGTTTCACCAAGAAGGAACTCTTGATGAAGCGCCGCGAGCTCGAAAAACTCCACAAGTCGCTCGGTGGAATCCGTAACCTTACGAAGACGCCCAGCGCGATTTGGGTGGTCGACGCCAAGCGCGAACACCTCGCAATGAGCGAAGCAGCCAAGCTCGGCATCCCCGTTGTCGCAATCCTTGACACCAACGCGGACCCCGACGAAATTCAGTTCCCGATTCCGGGTAACGATGACGCTATCCGTTCGGTCGGACTGCTCACCCGCGTCATCGCGGACGCCGTCGCCGAGGGTCTCGTTATTCGTCACGACAAGCCTGCTGCGTCCGGAAATGTTTCTGCGGTCGAACCTCTCGCCGACTGGGAGCGCGAGCTTCTCGGTGAGGTCGCCGATGTCGCCGCTGAAGCGCCTGCAGCGGAAGCACCCGCTGTCGAGGCCGAGGCCGAGGTCGTTGCCGAAGCTCCCGTCGCGGACGAGGCGCCTGCCACCGACGTTGATTCCACTGACAAGTAAATTCACACAGAAAGCACACACATGGCTGATTTTTCGTTAGAAGACGTCAAGACTCTTCGTGAGCGTCTTGGGACCGGCATGGTCGACACCAAGAACGCCCTCGTCGAGGCCGGTGGCGACATGGACAAGGCAGTCGAGATTCTTCGACTCAAAGGGGCAAAGGGTAACGCTAAGCGCGCCGACCGCTCCACGAGCGAAGGCTTGGTTGCCGCCAAGGAAACCGCCGACGCGGTATACCTGATCGAGCTCGCCTGCGAAACCGACTTCGTTGCAAAGAACGACAAGTTCATCGCGCTCGCAGATGTTGTCATCGAGGCGGTTGCGGCGGCTGGAGCCGGTTCGATTGAGGCCGCTCTTGCTGCACCGGTTGGCGGCCAGTCGATTGCTGATCGTATCGCCGACGACGCTGCCATCATCGGCGAGAAGGTTGAGCTTCGTCGCGTCGCCAAGATTGCCGGCTCGCAGTTCGCCGTCTACCTTCACCGCACGAGCAAAGACCTTCCTCCGCAGGTCGGCGTTGTTGTCGCCTACGAGGGCAAGGACGAAGAGACCGCTCGTGCAATTGCTCAGCACATCTCGTTCGCAGACCCTCAGTACCTGACCAAGGACGAGGTTCCCGCTGACGCCGTCGAGGCCGAGCGCCGCATCGTCGAAGAGATCAGCCGAGGAGAGGGCAAGCCTGAAGCCGCTCTTCCAAAGATCGTCGAAGGTCGCCTCGGCGCGTTCTTCAAGCAGGTTGCACTTCTCGAGCAGGACTACGCGCGTGACAACAAACTCACGATTACGCAGGTTCTTGCTCAGGCGGGACTCACTGTTTCGGGCTTTGCCCGGTTCAAGGTCGGCGCTTAACACTCATTGTCGTCGGGAGGTTCGCGGAAACGCGAGCCTCCCTTCGCCATTTCCCCGAACCACTCGGTACGCTTGACCTGAAAGAGAGGTCCCATGTCGACGCGCCGAGTCCTTCTAAAACTGTCTGGTGAAGCGTTTGGCGCTGGAACCCTAGGCGTCGACCCTGACATCGTCAGCGGTATCGCCCGTGAAATCGCCGAGGCGGCAAAAACCGTGCAGGTCGCGATTGTCGTCGGAGGTGGAAACTTCTTCCGCGGAGCTGAACTCAGCCAGCGAGGAATGGACCGTTCGCGTGCTGACTACATGGGAATGCTGGGCACGGTCATGAACGCATTGGCTCTTCAGGACTTTCTCGAACAAGCCGGTCAGCCCGTTCGCGTACAGTCGGCGATTGAGATGACCCAGGTTGCTGAACCATACATTCCGTTGCGCGCCATTCGCCACCTCGAAAAAGGGCGCGTCGTGATTTTTGGTGCTGGTGCCGGCCTCCCGTATTTCTCGACCGACACCGTCGCAGCTCAGCGCGCCCTCGAAATCAAGGCGGTCGAGGTGCTCGTAGCCAAGAACGGTGTCGACGGCGTGTACGACGATGATCCGCGAACCAACAACGATGCGAAAAAGATCGAGACGATTACATTTTCGCAAGCACTCGAACAAGAACTCAAGGTCATCGACGCGACGGCGTTCGCGCTCTGCCGCGACAACAACCTGCCA
>JBIIAK010000028.1:0-9032 GCA_044239945.1 Microbacteriaceae bacterium | reverse complement strand
CGGCGAAGGCCCTCGCTGTATCTCTCGGTAAGCCGATCTACGGGGTCAATCACCTGGTCGGGCACGTGGGCGCCGATGTTTTACGCGAGGACGGCGGTGAAATCGAACTGCCAACTGTTGCGCTTTTAGTCAGCGGCGGACACACTTCACTGTTGCTCGTTCGGGACCTCGCCACGGACGTTGTCTTGTTGGGTGAAACCATTGACGATGCGGCGGGTGAGGCGTTCGACAAGGTCGCCCGGCTTCTTCGGCTTCCCTATCCGGGAGGTTCGCACATCGATCGTGTTGCCGCCGACGGTGATCCCACCGCGATTCGCTTTCCGCGCGGACTGACGCTACCCAAGGACCTCATCGACCATCGCTACGACTTTTCGTTTTCGGGCCTCAAGACTGCCGTTGCTCGGTTTGTCGAGACGACCGAGAACCCTTCGATTCCCGATGTCGCCGCAAGTTTCCGCGAATCCGTAGCTGACGTGTTGACGAAAAAGGCTGTCGCCGCCTGTATAGAACACGGAGTCGATCGATTGCTATTGGGCGGCGGCGTCGCTGCGAATGCCCGGATTCGGGCGCTGGCGGCTGAACGGTGTGCAGAGAACGGCATCGAACTGCGCGTTCCTCCTCTTGCACTGTGCACCGACAATGGCGCGATGATCGCCGCTCTTGGTGCGCACCTCGTTGCGCGTGGTGCCCAGCCATCGGATTTGAATTTCCCCGTTGATTCGACCTTGTCCGTTGAAACCGTTCGCGTCTAGCGAACTCGTTCGGCCACGATAGCGACGCGACCGTCACCGGCGCGGGTCACGATCAGCGCTGCCGAGGCGGAGCCCTTCAATTTCAGTTTGGTTCGAAAAGTTGCTGGGTCGATGTCAACGCCACGTTTCTTGATCTCGAGCGTGCCAATTCCGGCGACACGGCAATACTGCGTAATCGCGCGAATATCGAGCGGCAGGGTATCGATGACCCGAAACGCTTGCGCAAAGGGGGTGTGAACAAGTGTGTTATTCGACAAATATGCGATCGACGAAGCGATTGTGTGTGCCCCCAATTGTCGTGCGAGTGTCCCCAAGAGTTGGGCTCGAATGACGGCTCCACTTGGGTCATACACGAAGGCGCCGATGTCACCGACCTCGACCGTCGAATCGGGTTCACTCGCGGTGAGTTCAGCCGTTTCGCTTCCCAGCACGAGCGCGCTTCGAGCAACGTTTGAGCGCGCGAGTGCGCCGGTCCACACAACGCATTCAACGGTGTCGCCAGAATCCTCGACCCACTGTGCCTCGACGCCGTCAGGCAACAATTCGTGGGCGATGGCAGGCGACAATTTGATTCCGCTCGGGATTCTCATCGCGACATCGAACACCCACTCGAGTGAGGGCGACCAGTCGGCGGGATTCGACAGCCGTTTGTCGCTCGAGCGACGAGCCGGGTCGAACCACAACGCACCGAACCGAGTGAGGTCAACACTTTCGGCATCGCCCTGTTCGACGCTCGCGTTGTCGAACGGAGCAAGGTTGTAGGTCGCGATCGCGGCTGTGGCTTCGTCGCGATCGATGGCGATGACGTTGATTCCGAGTCCGGCAAAGGCCAGCGCATCGCCCCCGATTCCGCATCCGAGGTCGCCCACGGTGACCGCGCCGAGTGTGCGAAAGCGCGCGGCGTGGTGGGCGGCGACGTCTAGTCGGGTTGCTTGCTGCAGGCCGCTTTCGGTAAAGAACATGCGAGCAGCAAAATTGCCGAATTTTGGTTTCGCTTGTGCTCGAAGTCGGCGCTGTCGAAGAACAACGCGAGTCATTTCGGGTGAGACGCCTCGTTCGCGAAGCGCGGACACCGCCTGCACTACATTGTCAGTCGTCCGATACGGGGGGAGGCTCTCGAGCAGCGTCAACGCCTCATTGGTGAGGAGCAATTCGGCATCCGCGCGGTCCATGACATCATTCTCGCAGTTACTCACATTGGCACTCGCGTTTGGAGAGTGCTAACTCGCGCGGTAAACTAGGGAACGCACGCTACCGTGCGCTCACATCGTCCACAAAGGAAGAGGTCAACCGTGTCGGTCGCTATCAAGCCGCTCGAAGATCGCATTGTCATTCAGCAGCTCGCTGCTGAGCAGGTCACGTCGTCGGGAATTGTCATTCCCGACTCGGCCAAGGAAAAGCCCCAAGAGGGTGAAGTTGTCGCAATCGGCCCCGGTCGCATCGACGACAACGGAAACCGAGTTCCCATCGATGTCGCCGTCGGTGACGTCGTTCTGTACTCGAAGTACGGTGGAACCGAAGTCAAGTACGACGGGGTCGAGTACCTCGTTCTCTCGGCTCGCGACGTGCTTGCGATTGTTAAGCGCTAACTAAACCCTCGAAAGGCCCCCGCGTTCGTCGCGGGGGCCTTTCGCGTTGGCGAGTAGTGTGAGACGGTGATCACCCCCACGCGAACCAGCGGCGTCGCAGCCGGACTGGGCTCCTATTTCTTGTGGGGGTTCCTTCCTCTTTACTTCGTCATTCTCGGAAGCACTGGCCCGTGGGAAATCGTGTCGTGGCGTATTTTGTGGTCGTTGGTCTTTTGCGTCGGAATCCTCGCTGTGACAAAGCAATTGAAGGCAACCGTTGCTCTGCTGCGCGACCGAAAAATCGTGCTCTACACAATCGCCGCGGGTGTGTTGATTTACATCAACTGGCAGTTCTACATCATTGCGAACCTGACTGGGCACATCGTGGAAGGCTCACTCGGCTATTTCATTAACCCGCTCGTCACTATCCTGCTCGGCGTGCTCGTGCTGGGGGAAAAACTCCGCCCGCTGCAGTGGGTGGCGATGGGGTTCGCCGCCGTGGCGGTAATAATCCTCGTCGCGGGGTACGGCCAATTCCCCTGGTTCGCATTCATCCTCGCTGGATCATTTGCCATCTACGGTTTTGTCAAAAACCGCGTTGGAGGACGCCTCAACGCCACCCAAAGTCTGACTCTCGAGACGGCTTGGCTGGTTCCCGTCGCTGTTGTCCTCGTCAGCGTAGAAGCGGTCGCGGGTACTCTGAATTTCGGTGATGGCGACGTGTGGACCACGGTTCTCTTGATTGGGCTCGGACCCGTAACCGCGATTCCCCTTCTACTCTTTGGTTTTGCCTCGTCGAGAGTCCCACTCTCGTGGATGGGATTTATGCAGTACGTCGCGCCAACACTTCAATTCCTGATTGGCGTTTTTGTCATGAACGAGCCCATGCCCCCGATTCGCCTGCTCGGTTTCGCGTTGGTGTGGGTTGGTTTGCTCATACTCATGATCGACATGGCACAACGAAATCGGCGTCGTACTGCCTGAAATCTGTGTTGACAGTGCTCGGTGAGCGAAAATCGCGCGATTGTGGGTGTTACCCATTGTTAATTTAGATTTTGATTTTGCCCGACGACACAATAGCGTATAGGGAACGTGGCGAATCGTCCGATTCGTCGCTCCATCAAAAATCAAGGAGAAACATGGGCGCATTTGCGAAGGCTTCGGCCTCCCGTAAGGTCACATCGCTTCTCGGTGGTCTTGCTTTGCTTGGTACCTCGGCACTCGTGCTGAGTGGCTGTGCAGCAGGCACCGAAGGCACCGTCGACCCTGTCGGCGACCTGACCCTCAAGATCGGTACTGCTCTTCCGCAAACCGGAAGCCTGGCATTCCTCGGACCCCCCGAAGAAGCCGGTGTAGCACTCGCCATCAAGGACATCAACGAAGCCGCCAAGGGCGTCACCGTTGAGGTCACATGGGGTGACTCGGGCGACACCGACAACAAGGCATATGAAACCGAAGTTCCGCGTCTTCTTGACGCTGGCGTTTCGGCCATCATCGGTGCCGCATCGTCTGGTACATCGCTTCAGTTCATCGACCAGGTTGTTGGCGCTGGAGTTATCCAGTTCTCGCCGGCAAACACTTCGGCTGCTCTCACCACGTATGACGACAAGGGACTGTACTTCCGTACCGCTCCTTCGGACGTCCTCCAGGGTGAAGTTCTCGGAAACCTGATCGCTGCTGACGGTATTCAGACCCTCGGCATGATTGTCCTCAACGACTCGTACGGAAACGGCGACGGATCCAAGAATGACGCCGGTAACTTCACCGGTGGCCTCGCTGGCTTCACGACCGCTGCTTTCGTTGCGGCTGGTGGAGAAGTTGTTGCACAGCCCACGTTCAACACGGGTGACGTCAACTTTGACTCTCAGATCGCTGAGGTCACTGCGGCTAACCCCGACGCGATCGTTCTGATCACGTTCGAAGAACTCAAGACCATTGCTCCGAAGCTCATCGGTGGCGGCTTCCCCGCGGACAAGGTTTACCTTGTTGACGGAAACGTTGCTAACTACAGCGAGGACTTTGAGGCTGGACTTCTCGAAGGTGCAAAGGGTACGGTCCCCGGACTGAACCTCGAGACCATCGCGGACTTCACCACGGCAATGAACGACAACTGGGTTGCCGAAGGCAACGCTGACCTCGAATCCGTATTCGCATACGGTCCTGAGGCTTACGACGCCGTCGTCCTTCTCGCACTGGCTGCACTTGAAGCTGGTTCGGTTGAAGGTGTCGACATGGCAGCGAAGCTCCAGGAAGTCTCCGGTGGCTCCGGTGACGGAACCAAGTGCACCTCGTTCGCAGAATGCGCCGACATCATCATTGGTGGCGGAACCGCAGACTACGACGGTGTCTCGGGCCCCATCACCTTCAACGAAGTTGGAGACCCCACCGAAGCATCGATCCAGGTATACGAGTTCATCAACGACAACACCTCGGTTCCTTACGCAGGATAATCCGATTGTGTTGAGTCGCTGACTCAAGGGAAGGCCCCGGGTTTGCCCGGGGCCTTTTCTGTTGCCCGATGTTGTCACGAACGACAAACGGGGCCGACCCGAAGGCCGGCCCCGTTGTAACGTGCTGGTTTAGGCGCCGAGAGTACCGAGGTACAGCCCGATGACCTTAGGGTCGTTGAGAAGGTCACGGCCCGTCCCGGTGTAGGCATCCTTACCTTGGTCGAGAACATAACCACGGTCGCAGATCTGAAGGCAGCGACGGGCGTTCTGCTCGACCATAATGGTCGTCACGCCGGCCTTATTGATCTCAGAGACGCGGATGAATGCCTCGTCTTGGCGGACCGGCGATAGACCGGCACTGGGCTCGTCGAGGAGGAGCACCGCCGGGTTCATCATGAGCGCACGGCTCATCGCCACCATTTGGCGCTCACCGCCCGAGAGCGAGCCTGCGCGCTGCTTGAGGCGCTTTCCCAGCTCGGCGAAGATACCGGTCACGAATTCGAGGCGCTCGCTGTATGCGCTGGGATTTTGGTACAACCCCATCTGCAGGTTTTCCTCGATTGTCAGGCTGGGGAACACATTGTTTGACTGCGGGACAAAACCCACACCGCGTGCGACGAGTTGGTTCGCTTTCAAACCGGTGATGTCAGCACCGTTGAGCGTGATGGACCCTTCGCGAACTTTCACCAATCCGAAGATGGCCTTGAGTAGCGTCGACTTTCCGGCACCGTTGGGTCCGATAATGCCGATGAGCTCACCCTTATTTGCGTAGAGGTTAGTTCCGTTGAGGATATTCACACCGGGAAGGTATCCCGCGAACAAGTCCTTTGTCTCGACGACGGGAATTTCATTTTTCGTCGCCATTATTTCTCCTTCGCAATCTTCGGCAGCGTGATTCGACCGGTAACAGTCCCGAGGTCAACATCCTGGTGGCTACCGAGGTACGCGTCGATGACGGCGGGGTTCTTCATGACCTCGTCGGGTGCGCCTTCGGCGACAACCTTTCCTTCGGCCATTACGACTACCCAGTCCGCGATGTGGCGAACCATTTGCATGTCGTGTTCGACAAAGAGGACCGTCATGCCCTCTTTTTTGAGGTTGAGGATGTGGTCGAGCAGCGACTGTGTCAGCGCGGGGTTGACCCCAGCCATTGGCTCGTCGAGCATGACGAGTTCCGGGTTTGTCATGAGTGCACGAGCCATTTCGAGCAGCTTGCGCTGTCCACCCGAAAGCGACGCAGCGAAGTCGTCTCGCTTAGTGTCGAGTTTGAATCGTGTCAGGATTTCGAGTGCTTTTGCTTCAATCTCGATTTCCTTCTTTTTCCAGAGGAAGGGAAACAGGCTGGCGCTGAGTTTTTCACCAGTCTGTTCGGTGCTACCTAACTTCATGTTGTCCATGACAGTCAGAAGTCCCAGCGCCTTCGTTAGCTGGAAGGTGCGGATGAGCCCCATTCGCGCCACCTTGAAGGCCGAGATCTTGGCGAGGGGCTTCCCGTTGAACGACCACGTACCCTTGTCGGGCTGGTCGAATCCGGTTAGCAGGTTGAAGAACGTGGTTTTTCCTGCGCCGTTGGGCCCGATGAGCGCGGTGATGGCGTTCCGGGGGATTTCAAGGTGCTCGACGTCGACGGCAACCAGTCCCCCGAACTGGCGGTGGACGTCGTCCGCGACGAGGATGGGGTCCTTTTTGGCGACACCGGGCTTGATCGTGCCGACGTGCAATCCCGTGGACTTGGTGGGGGACGAGGAGGGTGCGTTACTTGACAAAGGTCAACTCCTTCTTGTTTCCGAACAGACCTTGAGGCCGGAAGACCACGAGGAGCACCAGCGCGAACCCGACAATGATGAATTTGATCTGCGCTGCCTGAATTGTGGTGAAGGGCATCAGCCCGGCGTCCGCGAGCGCGGGGAACAGCAGTCCGAGGAACGCCTGGAGCACCCAGAAGATAATCGATCCGGCGAGCGGACCAAATACCGTTGCTGCGCCGCCAAGGAGCAACGCGGTCCATAGGAAGAACGTCAGTGAGGTCACGTAAACCGACGAGTTGACGTTGGTCGAAAAAGCCAACATGAGACCGCCGAGAGCGCCGAGAACTCCACCGATGATGAGCGCCTGCATCTTGTAGGCGAAGACGTTCTTGCCAAGCGAACGAACCGCTTCCTCATCCTCACGGATTCCCTTGATGACACGACCCCACGGCGAATTCACTAGTCGCCATACGACGAAGATTGCGAGCGTGAGAATGATGATACCGACGATGCGGAGGTACCACGTGCGTTCGTTGTCCAAGAAGGGCACGAAACCGTAATCGCCGGGCGGGATGGGGTTCGACTCATTGAAGCCACCGGCACCAACTGTCGGGTTGGTGATGGTTCCTCCGGGACCGTTGAAGCCCGACAGTCCGTCGGCAGAGCCGGTGATTCCTCCAAAAGCGGAACTCAGCAGCAACAATCTCACGATTTCTGCTGCCGCAATTGTCACGATTGCGAGGTAGTCACCCCGAAGTCTCAACGTGGGAATTCCGAGAATCAGAGCGAAAATGATGGACGCACCGATTCCGAGCAACGCGGCGAGGTACCAGGGGAGTCCGAATGTCAGAACTCCAATCGCATAACCGTAGGCTCCGAGGGCCATGAATCCGGCCATACCCATGTTGAGAAGTCCGCCGAAACCGAAGTGAACCGCGAGCCCGAGGGTGGCCAGAGCATACGCCATGGTCGTGGGGGCAAGAATAAACGAGATTGATGATGTGAAGATTCCGAGGAAGTCCATGTGCTACCCCACCCTTTCCTTGCGCCCGAGGATGCCTTGAGGTCGGAATAGCAGGATGCCGATGAGGACCACCAGTGCACCGACGTATTTGAGGTCAGCTGGGATGAACAAACTCGATCCTTCGACGAGGATTCCCACGATGAGTGAGCCGACCAGCGCACCATATGCGGTGCCGAGGCCACCGAGGGTGGTCGCGGCAAAAATCAGCAGAAGGATTTGCCCGCCCATATCCCAGCGAATCCCGGGACGGAAGTAGGCCCACAGGATGCCGGATAATCCGGCGAGTACGGATCCGATGATCCACACAATTCGCACGACACCGTCGACGTCGATTCCCGATGATGCGGCGAGGCTGGGATTGTCCGAAATCGCACGAGTCGCTTTACCAATCTTGGAGGCGCTCAGCCACCAGGCGAAAGCGATGATGAGCAATACGGATACGCCCATGCTGACCATGTCAGTGATGGTGAGCGACACCGAACCAAACAGGTTGAAGCGTTCGGCACCCGCGCCCGGGAGTTGCTCGGTGGTTCCCCCGATGAAGAACTGGTAGGTGTATCGGATACCGAGCGATAGGCCGATAGAGACAATCATGAGCTGGACGAGTCCCATGCCACGGCGACGCAGCGGCGCCCAGAGCGAGGCGTCCATTCCCCACCCAAACAACGCCGAAAGGACTAGCGCGATGGGGATTGCGAGCCACAAAAGGCCCTCTCCCATCAGCGCCACTAGTCCGAGGGTGGTGATTGCACCGAAGGTAACAAGCTCGGCGTGCGCGAAGTTCGAAATCCCGGTGGTGCCGTAAATCAGTGAAAGTCCGACGGAAGCGAGTGCCAACATGAGACCGAAGTTGAGACCAGAAATGAGTCGCTGAACGACCTGGTCGAACACACTCGTTGTGGCGCGCTCACCCTGTCCGATGAAGAAATTCATGGCCGCTCGCCCACCCGGGCCGACCGTCACCGTCTGGACATTTGCTTCGACGAATTCGGTGGCAGGGTTGTCGATAACCGCAACACCGTCTGGAAGAGTGCTTTCGTCGACAGTGACCGTGTAGTCGACTTCTTTTTCCGGAACTCCCGCAGTGAACTTGCCTTCGGCATCTGTCATCACGGTGGCCGAGTAGCCTCCGCCGCCCGTTAGGTTGATGGTCACGCCGGCGATCGGCTCGCCCTTGTTTTGGACGTTCCCGCTGATCTTGAACGGCATTTCTGGGTTGACGATATCTGCCTGAGCCGGCGACGCCAGCCCGAGAACGCCGAATGCCAAGACAAAGGCACCCACAGCGCTCGCGAGTCGACTCGCGTTTCGTCGCATTGTTGACATGGTCCTCACAAGGCCTCCTGCTAGGACCCGGCAGCATCTCGTCTAACCGGGATCGTTTTCCACACTCCAGTGAACATTTGTTTCGCGATGTTGGCGAGAAAAATGAACCTGCCCCATTATGTCGGGAAACTATGCCATTTGGGAACTCGGCTACGATAAAAGTA
>JBIIAK010000144.1:0-2682 GCA_044239945.1 Microbacteriaceae bacterium | reverse complement strand
GTGTTGTCGAAGTCGCTCCTCTGGCCTACATGCGTGGTCGAACACTCAACGACTCGTACATCATTCTTGACGAGGCTCAAAACACGACGCCGCAACAGATGAAAATGTTTTTGACGCGGCTCGGATTTGGTTCGAAGATGATCATCACGGGGGACACCACTCAGGTCGATCTCCCATCCGAAATTTCCGGGCTAAAACTCGCAACCGAAATCCTTGACGGCATGGACGACGTGTTTGTCGCAGTCCTCACGAGCGCCGATGTCGTTCGGCACACACTCGTGGGCAAGATCGTCGATGCGTACACTCGTCACGAACAGGAACAACACGCCAAGACCGTGGGCCGAAAACGAGACACGAAATGAGCGTCGAAATCGCCAACGAAACGACCGAAGTGATCGACCTCGAGACGATGAGTCGCCTAGCGGCTTACGTCATGACCGAGATGAAGGTTCACCCTGAGGCCGAACTTGCCGTGTTGTTCGTCGACGAAGACGCGATGACGAAACTGCATGTCGAGTGGATGGATGAGCCCGGACCAACAGACGTTTTGTCGTTCCCGATGGACGAACTTCGCCCCGGCGATGATGACAAGCCATCCGACCCAGGGCTGCTGGGTGACGTCGTGATTTGTCCGACAATTGCTGCCCAGCAGGCAATCGCCGCCAAACACTCCACCGACGAAGAGATTCGGTGGCTCTTGTCGCACGGAATACTTCACCTCTTGGGTTTTGACCACGCGGCCCCCGCCGATGAGCGCATTATGTTCGCACTGCAGCGTCAATTGGTCGACTCTTTCGCGGAAACCGAGCGCTCATGACCGGGTGGTTCGCACTAACCGCGTTGGTGCTGATTACGTTCGGAGGACTCTGTGCAGCGATTGACGCGGCCTATCAGTCGTTGTCTCGGAACGATGTTGCCAACTTGGGGGAGGGCAGGTCTAAACGACGGTTTGACGCCATTGCGGCAGACATTCCAGCACACCTTAATGCGGTGAATTTCGTGCGCGTATTGTGCGAGACGTTCGCTGCGATTCTTGTTGCTCTCTCGTTCGTAAGCCTAGGGTTTGACCTCACGCAGTCGCTGATTGCCTCTGCAATCGCAATGACCGCTATCACCTTTGTGTTGGTCGGATCGAGCCCACGAAGCGTGGGTCGGGCTCATCCCATGAAAATTGTGCGAATGACGGGTGTGCTCGTTCGCGCCATTCGCCTTTTTCTCGGCCCGCTCACGATTGCGCTAGTCGGAATCGGTAACGCGGTGACCCCAGGCCGTGCACGCACGACAATCAACACCGAGCGGCAGTTGCTGAGCATGGTCGACGAAGCGACCGAGTCGGACGCAATCGAAGAGGAAGACCGCGACCTCATCAGATCGATCTTTGACTTCGGCGACACGATTCTTCGTGAAGTCATGATCGCTCGAACCGAGATGTCGGCACTCGACTCGACCGTCACGGTGGATGAGGCGCTGGGACTATTCCTGGCGGAAGGCTATTCTCGAATGCCCGTTGTTGGAGTCGACAATGACGACGTGCTGGGCATCGCCCATATCAAAGACACCGCACGGTTTGTTCGCGCGAACCCCGCCAAGGCGAAAAAGGCACTCATCACCGAACTCGTTCGCCCCGCTTTATTCCTACCCGAGGTGAAGATGGCAGACGAAGCTCTGCGTGTGCTTCAAGCCGAAGCAAACCACATGGCCCTCATCGTCGATGAATACGGTGGAATTGCGGGCTTGGTGACCATGGAGGACCTCATCGAAGAGGTCGTAGGCGAAATCTCAGATGAATACGACGATGACGAGGTCGAAATTGTCGACCTCGGCGACGGGTCGTCCAGAGTTAGTGCGTCGACGAATATTGATGACCTCGCCGAACACCTCGACATCCCCATTATCGAGGAAGACGTCGATACCGTTGGCGGATTGTTTGTCAAGAACTTCGGACGATTCCCTGAGGCGGGAGACACTGTCGAAGTTGACGGATTGCAGCTCATCGCCGACCGCGTCGAGCGTCGCCGCAAACGGCTAATCACGGTGCTTGTGCGAATCGTGACTATCCCGTGACCTCACGCAGCGGGTTCATCTCGTTTGTCGGTCGACCGAACGTGGGCAAGTCGACGCTTATGAACGCGTTGATTGGGGAAAAGATTGCCATAACGTCGTCGAAACCACAGACCACTCGTAAGACAATCCGTGGGATCGTCACGCGCGGTGACGGGCAACTCATTATTGTCGACACACCGGGACTCCACCGGCCGCGAACGCTTCTGGGCGAACGGCTCAACGCACTCGTTGAAACAACCCTCGGGGACGTAGACGTCATCGGAATGTGCCTTCCGGCTGACGAGTCCATCGGAAAGGGCGACCTGTTCATCCTCGAACAACTTGCGCGTTACCCTCGCGCCAAGGTCGTCGCGATCGTGACCAAGACTGACCGAGTCTCATCGACTGCCGTCCTCAATAAGTTGGCCGAGGTGGGGGAGTTGCGCAATTGGACACTTGTCGTTCCGCTCAGCGCGGTGACGGCCGACGGGCTTGACGAATTCTTCGATGCGATCATCCCAATCATGCCTGAGTCGCTTCACTTGTATCCGGACGATTCGGTGTCGGACGAGTCGGTCGAAAACCGCATTCCCGAAATCGTGCGCGAGGCTGTCCTCGAGGAACTGAGCGACGAACTAC
>JBIIAK010000027.1:0-9178 GCA_044239945.1 Microbacteriaceae bacterium | reverse complement strand
GTGCAGTCAAGGCGGGAAAGATGAGCGTCGAAGACGCTCGCCGAATCGAATGCGCGTTCGCCCCCGGTGAAGGCGCCTGCGGTGGAATGTACACGGCGAACACCATGGCGTCCGTCGCCGAAGCCCTCGGCATGAGTCTTCCCGGATCGGCGTCACCCGCGTCCTATGACCGCCGCCGCGATTATTTCGCGCACCTGTCGGGTCAAGCAGTCGTTGGCATGCTCGATCGCGGTCAAACCGCCCGTGACATTCTCACCATCAAAGCTTTTGAAAACGCGATTGCCGTTGCAATGGCCCTCGGAGGATCGACGAACGTTGTCCTACACCTTCTCGCGATCGCAAACGAAGCCGAAGTGCCGCTCACGCTCGATGACTTTAACCGGATTGGCGCGAAGGTCCCACACCTCGGTGATCTCAAGCCCTTCGGAAAATATGTCATGAATGACGTGGACCGCCGAGGCGGGCTTCCCGTCCTGATGAAAGCACTCGTTGACGCCGGACTCATGCACGGCGACGCACTGACGATCACGGGAAAGACTATGACGGAAAATCTCGCCGACATGAACCTTGACGCCTTAGACGGCGAAGTCATCCGAACCCTCGACAACCCGATCCATGCAACCGGCGGCATCACAATTCTCAACGGGTCGTTTGCGCCGGAGGGCGCGGTCGTGAAAACCGCGGGATTCGACGCCGCGACATTCGAGGGGCCAGCACGAGTGTTCGAACGCGAGCGCGAGGCGATGGACGCGCTGACCAACGGCGAGATTGTCGCAGGCGACGTAGTTGTTATTCGCTACGAAGGCCCGAAGGGCGGTCCGGGAATGCGCGAGATGCTCGCCGTAACCGCGGCAATCAAGGGTGCGGGACTTGGCAAAGATGTATTACTCTTGACAGACGGGCGATTCTCAGGCGGCACAACCGGACTGTGTATCGGCCACGTAGCTCCCGAAGCAGTGGATGCAGGTCCCATTGCCTTCGTGCGCGATGGTGATCTGATACGGGTCGATATCGCAGCTCGGAGTATCGACTTACTCGTCGATGAAGCCGAGTTGGAGGCGCGCCGCACTGGATGGTCGCCCCTTCCGCCGCGTTATACCCGCGGCGTTCTTGCGAAGTATTCCAAGCTTGTGCAGTCAGCCGCTCTGGGCGCTGTCACCGGCTAACACCACCGCAGTTTTATAAGGAGAACCCGATGGTCCCCTCGACCACAACACCAAAGGCCGGCGAACCGCCGATGATGACGGGAAGTGGCGCGCTACTGAAGTCTCTCGAACTTTTGGGAATCACTGATGTCTTCGGGCTTCCGGGTGGTGCCATCATGCCGTTCTATGACGAATTGATGTCTCAGACTGCCATTCGGCACATCTTGGTTCGTCACGAACAAGGGGCTGGCCACGCAGCCGAGGGCTACGCGCTTGCGAAGGGTCAGGTCGGCGTGTGTATCGCGACAAGTGGCCCCGGTGCAACAAACCTGGTTACCGCTATCGCGGATGCACACATGGATTCCATCCCGATGATTGCGATTACGGGTCAAGTGTTTTCAACACTCATGGGCACGGACGCGTTCCAAGAGGTTGACATCGTCGGCATCACGATGCCAATCACCAAACACTCGTTCCTTGTGACAAAGGCAGAAGACATTCCGGCGACTGTCGCAGCTGCCTACCAAATCGCAACGACCGGTCGACCCGGGCCCGTTCTCATCGATGTCACCAAAGACTGCCAGCAGGGATCGGCACCCTTCATCTGGCCGGACAAAGTCGAGCTGCCAGGCTACAAGCCGGTGCAAAAAGCGCACGGCAAGCAGGTTCAGGCGGCGGCGGAAATGATTGCCTCAGCGGAACGCCCCATTTTCTATATCGGGGGCGGTGCGATTCGCGCGAACTCGCAAAAGGAATTGCGCGAGATCGTCGAAGCCGTCGGAGCGCCAGCCATCACGACACTGACAGCACGTGGAGTGTTGTCCGACAAGCACCCGCAGAATCTCGGGATGCCCGGTATGCACGGTTCCGTCCCCGCGGTGCTCGGCTTGCAAGAAAGCGACTTGCTCATTGTTCTCGGTGCGCGATTCGACGACCGTGTAACAGGCAAGGTGAGTGAATTCGCTCCGAATGCCAAGGTCATCCACGTCGACATCGACCCCGCGGAAATTGGCAAGATTCGCGAAGCCCATGTTCCCATCGTTGGAGACGTCCGTGAGGTCATTCTCGACTTGCTACCCGAATGGAAAAAGGTCAAGAAGACGGCAAAGCCGTTGACGGCGTGGTGGGAACGACTCGAATCACTTCGCGCCAGTTTCCCGCTCGGGTTCGATGACCTCGACGACGGACTTCTGGCTCCGCAGGGCATCATTCAAAAAATCGGGCAGATGTCTGGCCCAGAAGCAATTTATGCCGCCGGAGTTGGACAACACCAAATGTGGGCGGCGCAATACATCGAGTATGAGCGTCCCGGAGCGTGGCTCAACTCTGGCGGTGCCGGAACCATGGGCTTTGCAGTTCCCGCCGCAATGGGCGCCAAGATTGGTCAGCCCGACCGCGTTGTGTGGGCCATCGACGGGGACGGCTGTTTCCAGATGACGAATCAAGAACTCGCCACTTGTGTCATCAACGACATCCCGATCAAGGTCGCGATCATCAACAACTCATCCCTCGGAATGGTTCGCCAATGGCAAACACTGTTTTACGATGGGCGCCACTCGTTCACCGACCTGCAGCCGCTGGACGGACCCGAGTTCATTCCCGACTTCGTCAAGTTGGCCGAGGCCTACGGCTGCCTTGGAATCCGTGTGCGCACCGAAGAAGAGGTAGAGCCGGCAATCAAACTCGCTCTGGAAACGAACGACCGGCCTGTCGTAATCGACTTCATCGTGTCGCGTGAAGCGATGGTGTGGCCGATGGTTCCGCAGGGTGTGGGAAACTCGAACGTTCAATACGCCCGTGATCACGCACCGAGTTGGGACGAGGAGTAGACCATGACGAAACACGTTCTGTCTCTGCTTGTCGAGGACAAACCCGGGCTGCTGACGCGAGTCGCTGGGCTGTTCGCGCGTCGGGGTTACAACATCCACTCCCTCGCCGTCGGCACCACCGAGGTCGACGGGCTCTCGCGCATAACACTCGTGGTTGATGTTGCCGATTCACCGCTCGAGCAAGTCACTAAGCAACTCAACAAACTCATCAATGTCCTCAAGATTGTTGAACTCGAACCCGGGCAATCTGTCCAGCGCGAACACATGCTTGTCAAGGTGCGCATCGACCAGAACACGCGAAGCCAGATTTTGGAGGCCGTCAATTTGTTCCGGGCGCGCGTGGTGGATGTTGCACCGGATTCGCTGGTGATAGAAGTCACGGGCGATACCCAGAAAATCGACGCGTTGCTGAAAGTCCTCGATCCTTTCGGCATCAAGGAAATTGCCCAGAGCGGATTGCTCGCAATGGGCCGCGGATCGAAATCAATTTCCGAACGAGTTTTCAAAACCCAATAATCCCCGGCGCGTACGCGTCTCGGTAACCCACTACAAGGAGAAACACCATGACCGATGTCGTCTACGAAAAAGACGCTGATCTTTCGATTATCGCGGGCAAAAAGGTGGCTGTCATCGGCTACGGCTCGCAGGGGCACGCCCACGCGCAGAACCTTCGCGATTCGGGTATCGAGGTCGTTGTGGGGTTGAAGCCCGACTCGAAGTCAATCGAGAAGGCCGAAGAAGCAGGCTTCTCGGTTCTTCCCACTGCCGAGGCCGCAAAGTGGGCGGACGTTATCGTCATTCTTGCCCCCGACCAGTTCCAGCGTCACTTGTATACAGCGGACGTTCTGCCGAACCTCACCGCGGGGAAAACGCTTCTTTTTAGCCACGGGTTCAACATCCGCTTCGGTTATATCGAGGCTCCCGAGGGCGTCGACGTAATTCTTGTGGCGCCCAAGGGCCCGGGACACACCGTCCGTCGTGAATATGTTGCCGGCCGCGGAGTGCCGGTGATTGTCGCCGTTGAGGTTGATTCATCGGGTCACGCGTGGGACACCGCGTGGTCCTATGCCGCCGCGATTGGTGGCCTTCGTGCGGGTGGCATCAAGACCACGTTCACTGAAGAGACCGAAACGGACCTCTTTGGTGAACAGGCGGTTCTGTGCGGTGGAACTTCGCAACTCGTCCAGTACGGTTTTGAAGTTCTCACCGAAGCCGGTTACCAGCCAGAAATCGCCTACTTCGAGGTTTTGCACGAACTCAAGCTCATCGTCGACCTCATGTGGGAGGGCGGCATTGCCAAACAGCGCTGGTCGGTCTCGGACACTGCCGAGTACGGCGACTACGTGTCGGGACCCCGCGTGATTGACCCCTCGGTCAAGGAAAACATGAAGGCCATTCTCGCCGACATTCAGTCGGGCGCGTTTGCGACCCGTTTCATCAACGACCAAGATGCGGGCGCACCAGAGTTCAAAGCGCTTCGCGAAAAGGGCGAGAACCACCCGATCGAGGCTACTGGTCGCAAGCTCCGCGCTCTCTTCGCATGGAAGCAACAGGACACTGACTACACCGACGGAAGCGCCGCCCGCTAATTCGTAGTGTTCTCGTAGCCTTTGGCGCGGTGTATCTCGGATACATTGTCGCGTGGCTTTTTGCCGTCCAGTCCAACCAGCTGATTGGTAATGATGACCGATTTGCGCAGGCGATGTCGCAGTTCGGGGAATTCTTTTCGATTGTTTCACCCGCACTGTGGTTCTTTACGACGATGTCACTAGTTCGAGCGCCGATGCCTCGCGTCTTGGTTTTGGCTCTCGGGCTCGTATTCCTTTTTCCATTTCCACTGTTTTTCGGAGTACCGGCCTAATGAACCAGATTGACGAAAACAATCGACCAAGCGTATTCGGACGTCTAGCGGTGCTCGTCGTCGCGGGGTTCCTATTTGCCTATCCGTTCTGGACGGCACTCGGAAATCTGCTTTATCTTCCGTCCTATTTTGAAAACCAATTTGGTACTTCGATCGACGGTGTGCTGTGGGTGTTGCTGATTTCGGGAGTTGCACTGCCCGCATTCACTTTTCTGGGGGCCAGCATCGTTGGCTGGAAGCGCGGCGCGGGTTCCATGGCGCTGTTGCTAACGGCGGGATTCGCGGCGGTCAACGCCACCGCTCTGTCCATTCTCGCGTTCGAAAAAGACATTGAATTGCGGCTGGTCATCGACTTCCTCACCAACGGCTAAAACGCGGGTCGCACTAGACTGACGTCACAGCCCCCGCGTGCGTGGCAAACCTCACTCATTCGCGGTCGCCCACGCGCACCGCCCGGCACTGACAAGGAACACAGTGGCAAAGCCCATCGTCTTGATTGCCGAAGAACTGTCGCCCGCTACGGTCGACGCGCTGGGTCCCGACTTTGACGTTCGGAGAGTCGACGGAACCGACCGCGTCGCCCTTCTCGCCGCCTTGCCAGGCACCAAGGCTCTTCTCGTTCGCAGCGCGACCCAGGTCGATGCAGAGGCCATAGCTGCGGGCAGCGACCTCATCGTTGTTGCCCGAGCGGGCGTCGGTCTGGACAACGTTGACATCAAGTCGGCGACTGCAGCAGGGATCATGGTCGTCAACGCGCCGACATCAAACGTTATCTCGGCAGCGGAACTAGCGATTGGTCACTTGCTGTCGCTGTCCCGTTTCATTCCAGACGCCAACACGTCGACGAAGGCCGGTCACTGGCAGCGTTCGCAATTCACGGGTGTCGAGTTCTTCGATAAGACTGTGGGAATTGTCGGGCTCGGACGTATCGGCGCGCTGGTGTCCGAACGTTTGTCTGGCTTCGGCGTGAACCTCATCGCTTATGACCCCTTCGTACCTCCCGCTCGAGCACAACAGCTCGGTGTTCAGATGGTGGAACTTGATGTCTTGATGGAGCGCTCAGACTTCATCACAATTCATATCCCCAAGACTGCCGAAACGACCGGACTGATTGGTGCAGCTCAATTCGCGAAGGCCAAACCGACTCTGCGAATCGTGAATGCCAGTCGTGGCGGAATCATCGACGAAGCGGCTTTGTTCGACGCGCTGTCGTCGAAACAAATCGCGGCTGCAGCCCTCGACGTCTTTGTCAGCGAACCTCCAACTGACTCCCCGCTTCTCGCTCTCGACAACATTCAGTTGACGCCTCACCTCGGTGCGTCGACGGACGAAGCTCAAGAAAAAGCAGGTTTGTCGGTCGCGAAATCGGTTCGCCTCGCCCTGGAGGGCGAGTTGGTTCCCGACGCGGTCAATGTCGCCGGCGGAGCAATTGACGAAAGTGTTCGACCGGGCCTTCCGCTCATGGAAAAACTCGGACAGGTCTTTGCCGGACTCGCGAGCCACGCCATTGCTGCGATCGATGTCGAGGTGCGCGGCGAAATTGCACAATTCGATGTCGCCGCGCTCAAACTTGCGGCCCTCAAGGGAATTTTCAGCGCGATTTCCTCGGAACACGTCAGTTATGTCAATGCTCCGCTGCTTGCCGAGCAACGCGGTGTGGCTGTTCGTCTCGTGACCGAAACCGCGAGCGACGAATATCGCAATCTCCTCACGATTCGCGGAACTCTCGTTGATGGGTCTCAAATTTCGGTCGCGGGCACATTGACGGGACAACGCCAAGCGCAAAAGATTGTCAGCATCAACGAATTCGACGTCGAGGTGCCGATGGCACAGCACCTCATCGTCATGGTGTACACGGATCGCCCCGGAATCGTAGCGGTCTATGGTCGTGAGTTTGGGGCCGCAAATGTAAACATCGCTGGCATGCAAATCGCCCGCCAGCAGCGCGGTGGAAACGCCCTGAGTATTCTCACCGTCGATTCGCGTGTTGACGACGCTGTACTCGCTAAAGTTGCCACAGAGATCGATGCCTCGGTCATGAAAGCCATCGAAGTACTGGAACTGTAAGGACCCACCATGTCACGCGTACTCGATATAGCTGTGATTCCCGGCGACGGAATCGGACCAGAGGTCATCGCCGAAGCGCTCAAGGTGCTGAGGGCCGCTGTCGGAACCGCTGCCGAAGTACGCGCGACCGAATACACGATGGGTGCGGCGCATTTTTTGGCGACAGGCGAGATTTTGACTGATGCCACGCTTGAATCGTTGGCGAAACACGAAGCGATTTTGTTCGGCGCCATCGGCGGAGACCCGAGCGACGCTCGCTTGGCGGGCGGAATCATCGAACGCGGTTTGTTGCTCAAATTGCGCTTTGCCTTCGATCAATACGTCAACTACCGACCCACCACGCTGTTCCCCGGAGTCGCTAGCCCGCTGACCAATCCCGGTGAGGTGGATTTCGTGATTGTGCGCGAGGGCACCGAGGGTCCGTACGTCGGCAACGGCGGTGTCCACCGCCAGGGCACCCCTTTCGAAATCGCAACCGAATCCTCTGTCAATACCGCACACGGTGTCGAGCGCGTGGTTCGATTTGCCTTTGCGACTGCGCTACAGCGCGACAAGCGCCTCACGCTCGTCCACAAAACCAACGTCTTGACGTTTGCCGGGTCTCTCTGGCAACGCACGGTTGACGCCGTTGGCATTGAATTCCCGGCCGTCTCGGTCGATTACCTGCACGTCGATGCGGCGACGATTTTCCTCGTCACCAATCCGTCGCGGTTTGACGTGATTGTGACGGACAATTTGTTCGGGGACATCCTCACTGACCTCGCAGGGGCAATCGGTGGCGGAATTGGCCTTGCCGCGAGCGGGAACCTAAACCCAGACAAGACGTTCCCCAGCATGTTTGAGCCGGTCCATGGTTCAGCGCCGGACATTGCGGGACAACACAAAGCGGATCCGACCGCGGCAATCCTGTCGGCGGCGCTGTTGCTCGAGCACAATGGTTTTCCTGCACAAGCCGCCGCCATCCAGTCCGCTGTTCTTGCTGACTTGGCGTCCAAAGGGGATGCTTTACGTGCGACGACGCAGGTCGGCGATGCCATCGTTGCACTTCTCTCGGCGTAGAGTCAAGATTCGACGCTTGATAGTGTGGTGTCCATGACTTCGCTCGAATTTCACCGCCACCTCAACCTTCAAGCCAAGAGTGTTGCTGAACGCGATGCAATTCTCGCAAACCCTGGCTTCTGTGACTTCATGACCGACCACATGGTCGATATCTGTTGGAGCGAAAAGGGTGGGTGGCACCGCCCGCGCATTCAACCGTATGGTCCGATTGAACTCGACCCGGCCGCCGCCGTTCTTCACTATGGACAAGAGATATTTGAAGGACTGAAGGCATACCGCCACGCGGACGGCAGCATTTGGACGTTCCGTCCTGACGCAAATGCCCGGCGCTTCCAGGCGAGTGCGGCTCGCATGTCGCTTCCAGAACTGCCCGTTGAATACTTTCTCGAGAGCCTCAAGGCACTCATCTCTGTTGACGGTGACTGGGTTCCGTCGGAACCAGACACGAGCCTCTATCTGCGCCCATTCATGTTCGGCAAGGAAGCGTTCCTAGGGGTACGCCCCGCAAAAAAGATCGCGTTTTATGTGATTGCGGGTCCCGCGGGGCCCTACTTCAAAGGTGGGGTCGCGCCCGTCGACATTTGGCTTTCCGAGAATTATTCCCGCGCGGGCAAGGGGGGAACCGGTGCTGCAAAAACTGGCGGAAATTACGCTGCCTCGCTCATCGCCCAGAACGAGGCCTACGCCAACGGATGTCAGCAGGTGCTCTTCCTCGATTCGACTACGAACTCCTACATCGAAGAACTCGGCGGCATGAACGTCGTTCTTGTTTACAAAGACGGATCGCTCGTCACACCGCTGTCCGATTCGATTCTTCCTGGCATCACTCGCGATTCGGTGTTGGTTCTGGCGGAAGAACTCGGGCACAAGGTCACCCGTCGCCCAATCACGATCCAGGAGTGGCGTGACGGTGCCGAGAGCGGCGAGATTGTCGAGGCGTTTGCCTGTGGAACGGCCGCGATGGTGACACCGATTGGCCAGATTAAGGCGAAAAACTTCACGATTGGCTCGGCCGACGCAGTCGCTGGCGAACTGACCTTGTCACTTCGTGCGGCACTCGCCGACATTCAGTACGGGCGTAGCGCGGACACCCACGGCTGGATGTATCGCCTCGATGGCTAATCGGGTTGTCCACGTAATTCAGACTTTTCTGGGTGGAGCCATTATTGCCGTTGTGGTGACCGTCGTTCACGGAGAATCGTTCCCGTGGATCTTGG
>JBIIAK010000143.1:0-2699 GCA_044239945.1 Microbacteriaceae bacterium | reverse complement strand
TTCGCCTCGGGCAATTCCATGCTGGCAGCCTGACCGCCCTGTTCGAACGCACGGAACAGCGGTTCGATGAGTTCCCAGTTCTGAAGACGACCGGTCACGCGCGGGTTCGGCGCATAGACGGGCGGAAGGAACGGGTTCGCGAGTTCTGCGCGACGGACGCTCTGCGGCAGAACCGACTTGCTCGAATCCTCAGAGGACGCGGCGGGCGAATCATCGACAATGAGGATGTCATCGATATCGAGCTCGGCACCCGACGCCAAAAGCATGTCGCGCTTCAGTTTCTGGGTCGCCTGCGACACCGGCGCATTCGGGTCGAGGAGTGCGCCAAGCGACTGGTCGCGCGCGAGAGCCTTCACCATAATCATCGCGAGGCCGTCAAGTCGCTTGTTGATGTCCTCGCGTTCTTTTTGCGGAATCGTCTTGTCTTCGTCGATGCGCTGCTTTTCTTCGCGAATCAGCAGGCCCGCTGCGTGGAACTTGGTTCGGTTCGAGGCGTTTACCTTGCCGTCACGATTGACCGCGTTCTCGACCTCGCGCACAGCGCGGGCGAGAATAGGAATGATTCCCTCTTCGTCGAGGGGACGACGACGTTTCGAACGAGTGTTCGTCTTGCTTCGGCCGGTCTGGGCCATTGTTCTCCTTGATTGCACACCACCATCGAAGCGGCCGAAGCCCTGAACTGCGAGGGTGAAGAATTGCCCTGAACGTCGCGGATTCGCGGCGGGCGTTGGATTTACTTTACTACGGATTTAGTGAACTCAGTTCGATGGGAGCGCAAAGCCCCTCGTGGTGTTCACAAGCAACCCGTCGGACAGAAGTCCCTCCAATGCACGGTCTCGCTTCGCCGGGTCGGTAACGGCATTCGCGATCTGTTCGGATGAGATATTCGGGTGTGAGCGGGCGAGAGCGAGAATCATTCCGCGGGCTTGACGGACACTCCCCTCATACTTCGCCTGTGGAGTTCGGGTTCGACCCGCATTGGCGGGGAAACCTGCGAGAGCCCAGGCACAGTGTTCTGCGATCGGGCACTCGCCGCAGTTCGGCATGCGGGCCGTGCAAAACACAGCACCGAGCTCCATCACGCCGGCATTGACCCCGACGGATTCGGCAGGGTCAGCAGGAAGGACCGATTCCATCAGGTCCAGGTCGGCTTTGACGCGCGGGGGTTCCGGTTCGGCGATGCCGAGAACGGCGCGCGCGAGAACTCGGCGAATGTTCGTGTCCACGACGGGAACGCGCTGACCGAACGCGAAAGCGGCCACGGCCCTCGCGGTGTACGACCCAATTCCGGGCAAGGACTCGAGAGCGTCCACATCGATCGGCACGACTCCCCCGAACTCGTCCCGGATTCGCGTCGCTGCCGCGTGAAGGTTGAGCGCTCGGCGCGGGTAACCCAGTTTTCCCCAAGCCCGAACGATGTCGGCGGGCGATGCATCGGCGAGAGATGTCGCCGTGGGCCACCGCTCGATCCACTCGAGCCACATCGGTGCAACCCGGGCAACCGGTGTCTGCTGCGCCATGATTTCCGACAACAAAACACCCCACGGGGTCGTGCCTGGCCCGCGCCACGGCAACGGGCGCGCAGAACGCCGAAACCACCGCGCCACGATAACCATCGCGGCGCGTTCGCGCTCACTATTCCTTGTCGTCATCCTCGTGAGGCTTGACGTACGGGTCGGCGTCGCCGGCGAATTCCTTGCCCTTGGCTTCTTTCGCGACCTGAATGTCGCGCTGATTGGCTTGGGCCAGAAGGTCTTCGATGTGCGCCGAGGTCTCGGGCAAAGCGTCGAGGATGAATTCGAGCGACGGGGTCAGGCGAGCGGTGATGTTGCGCCCAACCTCGGAGCGCAACATTCCCGTCGCAGACTTCAGTGCGTCCCAAGAATTCTGTCGTTCCTCGTCGGTGCCATAGACCGTGAAAAAGATGGTCGCGTGCTGCAGATCACCCGTGACGCGCACATCGGTGATTGTGACGAAACCGAGCCGGTCGTCACGAAGACCTTTGTCGAGGCGGCGCGCAACAATTTCCTTGATGCGTTCCGCCATCTTGCGTGCGCGGTCAGGAGCAGACATTAGACGCGCTCCTTCTCCTTCATCTCGATCGTCTCAATTTCGTCACCGATTTGAATGTCGTTGTACTTGCCCAGTCCGATTCCACACTCGAAGTCGGTCTTGACCTCGGAAGCGTCGTCCTTGAATCGCTTCAGCGACTCGATGGCGAGACCATCGGCGATGACGACACCCTCGCGAATAACGCGCGCCTTGGCGTTTCGCGTGATTGTTCCCGAGCGCACGATACAACCGGCGACGTTTCCGAACTTGCTCGAACGGAACACCTCGCGGATTTCGGCGACACCGCTTTGGATCTCTTCGAATTCCGGCTTGAGCATTCCCTTGAGCGACTGTTCGATCTCGTCGATCGCGTTGTAGATGACGTTGTAGAAACGAACGTCGACGCCTTCACGCTGTGCACGCTCGCGCGCCTTCGTGTCGGGACGAACGTTGAATCCGACGACAATCGCGTTGTCGATGGTGGCGAGGTTGATGTCGCTCTCGGTAATCGCACCGACTCCGCGGTGGATGATGCGGAGGGTGACGGAATCGTCGACCTCGATCTTAAGCAGCGATTCTTCGAGCGCCTCGACGGCACCCGACACATCACCCTTGAGGATGAGGTTGAGCGCTTGCACCTTGCCGTC
>JBIIAK010000142.1:0-2722 GCA_044239945.1 Microbacteriaceae bacterium | reverse complement strand
TCACCGCGAGAACGTCATCCTGTCATTGCACCCGCACAACGATCGTGGCACGGCCATTGCCGCCGCTGAACTCGGGTACATGGCTGGCGCTGACCGCATCGAAGGATGCTTATTCGGTAACGGCGAACGCACCGGGAACGTCGACCTCGTGGCTCTTGGTTTGAACCTCTTCACTCAGGGAATCGACCCGCAGATTGATTTCTCGAACCTTGACGAGATCCGTCGCACCGCCGAGTATTGCAACCAGTTGAAGGTTCACGAGCGCAGCCCGTGGGCTGGCGACCTCGTGTACACGGCCTTCTCTGGCTCACACCAAGACGCCATCAAAAAGGGTTTCGAAGCGATGGAGGTGCACGCAGTCGCCGAAGGCAAGAGCATCGACGACATCGAATGGGCCGTTCCCTATCTGCCGATTGACCCCAAAGACGTTGGTCGTTCTTACGAAGCGGTTATCCGTGTCAATTCGCAGTCTGGCAAGGGTGGCGTCGCGTACCTTTTGAAGTCCGACCACAATCTTGACTTACCGCGCAAACTGCAGATCGAATTCTCTGGCGTGGTTCAGGGCAAGACCGATACCGAGGGCGGCGAGGTCTCAAGCGACGAAATCTGGGCCATTTTCATGGACGAATACCTTCCATCAGTCGCCAAGGTCGACAAGTGGGGTCGTTACGAACTCATGGGTACCCGTACTGCCTCAGACATGTCGGGCGAGGTCACTCTCGACGTGAATCTTCGCGTCGACGAATCGACCGAATCTCTCACGGCGGTCGGGAACGGTCCCGTGGCGGCGTTTCTCGCCGTTATGGCGGGGCAAGGCCACGAGATTCGCCTGTTTGACTACGTCGAACACGCGCTTAGCGCATCGGGTGACGCACTCGCGGCGGCCTACGTCGAGCTCGAGGTTGACGGCCAAACTCTGTGGGGAGTCGGAATCGACGGCGACATATCGACCGCGTCACTCAAGGCAATCGTGTCCGCCGTGAATCGGTCTGTTCGTGCTCGGGCAACGGTCTAATCGCTCGGCTTAACAAACAACACGACGGCATAGGCTGCCGAGAAGCTAAAGCCAACGAGAGCGTAGGCGATCGCAAACCACGTGAGTTGAACTGGTATGCAGAGCGTGATTACGCCCAACGCCAAGGCGGAAACCGCCATTACGCGGCCAGAAAACAAGACCGATTCATCACTGCCACGGCGGGAAACCGAAAACATGTTTCCAGCGAGAGCGACCAGAGTAATTCCGATCATGCGCATGGACCATTCGATGTCGGGTCTGGTCTCAAGACCGAGAAGGTCGTTGAACACGCCCGGAACTGCGATCAGGGCAAAGGCGCTCAAGCCAAACACAAACGATCCAGTGCACAGAATTAGTCGAAGACGACTGCTCTGCGACTGGTTGCCTGTGGTTGTCTTGCTCATGTGACTCCGTTCACCTTGTCAACGTCGAACCTACTCTGGAATCTATAGTGTGGAGAGGGGGTGTGGATTGAAAATACGAGACTCGTTTGCATCCGCGGTTGTCTGCGCATTGGTGCTCATCACGGCTGGTTGTTCAGCAACAAGCCAACCAGCGACTAACGCAAGCCAAACGGCGATGCCGGCCCAGGAAGCGGAAGACCAGTTCAAAACCATCGCGAGGGCCAGTTGCGAGGCCGCACTCGAACAGGGAACACTCGAAAAATCTGTCGACCCTGGCGGCTTCACGCTGGTGATGGTACCCAAGGCAGATGCTTACAAGGACTTCAGCGCGGCCTATTTTCAACCTGAAGACACGTACGAGTTGATCTGGGAAACGGATGCTTTTTCAGCGTGTGGGGCCTCAATCACCTACGACCTGGCAGAAGAAGCAGGTCAAGACAGTGATTTAGAAGTGCTGTTCAATGCTGAATTGCAGCAATTTGAGACATTTCAAGATTTTGGAGAATTTGGTGTGTCTCGTCTTGGCTATCACGTCGTCGACGGAAAAATCTCGTCGGTGCAGAATTTAGACTCTGAAGATTCCGACAAGCGAACCGTTAGTTACGGAAACCTCACCGAGGCAGAAATCAACATTCTTACAACCGCGGTCGACAGGTTTTTGGCCGACTAGCGCGAGTGACCACACGCAAACTCTGAAAAATCGGGTTTTTGACCATGTCGGGTTATCCCGTTGCCGAATCGCGAGGGAGCCTACTTTCGTTTGGGTTTATTGCGAATCGTCCGAATGACAGACGTTACGGTTGGGACACCGCGTTGCGCCGGAAGTTTCCAACCAAGGACGACCGAAAGCATGCGAATTGCGGTCGTTACGGCGACCCCAGCGAATCCCGCGACCGTCACCGACTGACCGATCGAAAGAAGGACAATGACGGTTAACCCTCCCAGCCCGGCAGCTACGGCGTAAAGCGAACCGACCTGCATAAGTTGCATGGGAAGCGCGAGCAGCATGTCACGCAGGATTGAGCCGCCCACCGCAGCTGCGACACCGATAAACAGTGCGGGAACGACAGGGAGCCCGAACGCGAGAGCCTTAGTCGTGCCGATCACCCCAAAGATCCCGATGGTCAGAGCGTCCAACACGTTGATGACCATTTCGATTCGATGAAGAAGTGATGACACGAGCATTCCTCCGAGCGCGCAGAGAACCGCGGTTACGAGATACCAATTCGAGTTCAAGGCGGCGATGTCGGTTGAAAGAAAGATGTCGCGCACCATTGAACCGCCGAACCCGCTGACGATGCCG
>JBIIAK010000001.1:0-31818 GCA_044239945.1 Microbacteriaceae bacterium | reverse complement strand
TCATGACGCAAAATCCCACGGCGATTTTTCACGCATCGAACATCGGCACAGCAACCGCGGGAGCGGTGATGTGGATGTCAGGACGAATTGATGTTTTCGGCCAGCCACAGGAAATTGTCGATCTTGCGAACGCGGCTCTCGAATGGCAAGTTCAGCACCTAGTCAATAGCATTCCCGTTGCCTAAGCCCTTCGCCTCTGAGCGATAATAGGGCTACACGACGGCGAAAGGACTCGACCATGGCTGCTGAAAAACTGATTTCTTCTGGAGGTCCGTGGGAGGACCTCATTGGCTACTCTCGAGCGACCGTCGCCGGTCCGTCGGTTCACGTTTCAGGGACAACAGCCACGGTCAACGGCGAACTCCAACATGCGGGCGATGCGTATGGTCAGGCGAAGGTTGCGTTTGACATCATCCGAACGGCGCTAGCCGAGGCTGGGCATTCCGTCACCGACATCGTTCGCACCCGCATGTTTTTAGCCAACGCGTCCGACATGGACGCTGTAGGCAAGGCACATGGCGAGGTATTTGGCGCGATCAAGCCAGCCGCGACAATGATTGCAGGCCTAGAATTCATCAACCCCAACATGCTGGTCGAAATCGAGGTCGACTCTTACAAGGTCTGAACCATGGAGCTTGCTCGATAGGATTCGCTCATGCTCATGGACAGCGCGCTCACGCGTCACGGTTTCGTCAGTTTCCGAGAGCTGCATCGGTGGTCGATTGAAAACCCCGACGAATTCTGGCGCGAAGCGTGGGACGACCTGGGAATCGTTGGCGAGCAAGGCGAGCGGACGACACGTGGGAGCGGGTTCGAAGGGACGGAATGGTTCCCCGACGCGCGACTTAACATTGTTGACTCTTTGTTGGCCGGGGATCCGTCGTTCGAGGCGTTAATCGCGCACGCCGAAAGCTCTTCGCGGCGTTCGCTTACTCGGGGGGAACTCCGGGCGCATGTGGCTGCCTGCGCGGCTGCCCTCCGCGCCTCAGGGGTTCGAGTCGGTGACCGTGTTGTCGCGTGGACCCCCAATATTGCGGAAACAGTGATCTTTGCTCTTGGCGCCCTGTCGATTGGTGCAGTCGTCAGCACGGCTTCAACGGATTTCGGTCCGGCCGCATTGGTTGATCGGTTTGGCCAAATCGAACCGACCGTCCTCTTAACCTCAGCGTCCTACCGCTATGGCGGGAAAGAAGTCCACCTTGCCGAATCGATCGAACACGTAGTCAGTGAGTTACCGACGCTCACCACCGTCGTGGTCATTGGTGCAAGTGGCGCGCACCTGACGTGGGAAGACTGGCTTTCCCCACATCGTGACGCTGAATTGGCACCAACTCCTCTTCCGTTCAACCACCCGGGATTCATTTTGTTTTCGAGCGGAACTACGGGACGACCAAAGTGCATCGTCCATTCGGCCGCGGGCGTGCTGTTGAAGGTTCTGAGTGAACAGGGCTACCACCTCGATGTGCGCCCCGGCGACACCATGCTGTACGCGACAACATGCGGTTGGATGATGTGGAACTGGTTGGTGTGCGGCCTCGGACGTGGCGCGACGATCGTGTTGTGCGACGGTAGCCCCGGTTACCCCGACATCTCTCGATTGTGGAGTATTGCACACGAGGAACGCCTGACCTTCCTCGGAGTTTCCGCGGCACTGATCGACTCGTGGCGTCGTGTTGCGCTCGAGCCTCGCCAGAAATTCAACCTGCCCTCGCTTCGAACAATCGCGTCCACCGGTTCCCCGCTTGCGGCGTCCGGCTATGACTGGGTGGCCGATGCGGTGTCCCCAGATGTGCACGTTGCATCCATCGCGGGGGGTACCGACCTGTGCGGCTGTCTCGTGCTGGGAGTCGACACCGAACCCGTCATACGTGGCGAAATTCAAGGTCCTGCGCTTGGACTCGATGTCACGGTCCTGCGGTCGGACGGGACCGAGGCAGATGTGTCCGAAGAAGGTGAACTCGTGTGCCGAACGCCGTTTCCGTCCGTGCCGCTCGCCTTTTGGGGGGACACAGACGGTTCACGGCGTCACGGTGCGTACTTCGATCGATTTCCCGGATTGTGGGCCCATGGCGATTACGCTCGCCGAACACCATCGGCCGGATTCGAAATTTTGGGACGATTGGACGCGACCCTCAACGTCAAGGGGGTTCGCATCGGGACCGCAGAGATTTACCGCGTCGTCTTGTCGATTCCCGGCGTACTGGAGGCGATGGCAATCGAACAGCCCCATGGCGATGATGCGCGCGTTGTGCTGTTCGTCGTGCTCGACCAACCCCTCTCTGTCGAGCTGGAGGGGCTTGTTCGAAGCGCGCTTCGAACCCAGGCAAGCCCGAGACACGTGCCGGCCGTTATTGTCGAGGTTCCCGAACTGCCTCGAACCCGAAGCGGCAAGATGACCGAGCTGGCTGTCGCCGACATTGTGACGGGGCGTCCGGAACGCGACACGTCATCGCTCGCCAACCCTGAATGCCTCAATTGGTTTCGCGACTGGACAGCCGCGTCTAGGTCGTAGGTGCGACGGGGCCGGTGGTCCCCCGAACCACCAGGGTCGCCGATACATGTTGACGATTGGCCGGCGCGTAGCGGTTGTTGATTCGATTGAGTAATTGCTGGGCCGCGAGTCGGCCAAGGTCCGCGAGCGGTTGCGCGATTGTTGTGAGGTTGAGGCGGCGCATGCCACCAATACTGATTCCGTCGTATCCGATGACCGAAATGTCCTCTGGGATTCGCAAACTCGCGTTCTCTACCGCAGCGATGGCACCGATTGCTGCCACGTCGTTCGCGACAAAAAGGGCCGTGGGCGACGACGACAGCGCATCGCGAGCCGCCGCGTACCCCTTCGCGTCCGTCAGCCCTCCCGGCACGACGCGAATGTGTTCGGCCAATCCGTGTTGGGTCATCGCGAGGCGATATCCCTCGGCTCGCGCGTGCGAGACCGGATTGTCACCGCCGCTCAAATGGACGATTCGGGAATGCCCCAATCCGACGAGATGATCAACCGCCATTCTCGCCCCGGCAACATCGTCATTCGAAACGGTGTCCATGTTGGGGACCGCGATATCGTCACGG
This sequence comes from Microbacteriaceae bacterium, assembly GCA_044239945.1. Taxonomy (GTDB): domain Bacteria; phylum Actinomycetota; class Actinomycetes; order Actinomycetales; family Microbacteriaceae; genus MWH-TA3. The sequence goes on along the minus strand of JBIIAK010000001.1, from coordinate 28,749 downwards.
GTCACGACGACCGTTGGCACTTCCGAGGCGATGACCTTGAGTAACGAAGCGGGCAATCGATGCGCGATGAGAATGAGTCCCTCCACCTGGAACTGCAGTAGCGTGTCGATTTCTGCTTGCTCGAGTTCGGGATCGGTCCCTCCCGAAATCAGCATTGTGCTGAACCCGTGTTCGCGAACCTCGATTTGGACACCGTCGAGGATCTCGGCGAACACGGGGTTGTGTAGATCGAGAATGAGCACTCCGATGGTGTGGCTTCGACGAACCGCGAGACTTCTGGCCGCGGCGTTTCGGCGGTAACCCAATTCGGCAGCGGCGTCCACGATTCGCTGTCGACTCACGTCGCTGACTCTCGTCGAGCCAGAGAGGGCGAGGGAAACAAGCGACTTTGACACGCCCGCTCGAGTGGCGACGTCGTTGATGGTGGGGCGTGAGGTGGGCATCTGTCTAGGTGACGTCGGCGACCCGAACTGCGGAACCGGTGGCAACAGATTGCTCACACGCGATGGCGATACGCAAGCTCTCGACTGCCGAATCGGCCGGGCACGGGTTAGCGATTTCTCCCGCGGCGAAGGACACGAAAGATTGAGTTTCGTTTCGGAACGCCTCGCGAAAGCGATCCACGAATCCGCGATACGGGTCGGCGTTAAGGGCGAGGTCGCCCTCAGCGGTTCGCAACGGCGTACGGGGGTTGAGTCCAGCGGACACCGAGTCGTTGGAGCCGAACGCCTCGAGTCGGACGTCCTGACCGAGGGCGCCGTGACGCGTACCGGTGATGACCACCTGTACTCCGCCGGTCGTGACGGCAACGACGGAACAGACGTCGGCGTCATCGAAATCGGCATAGTCCTGGTGGGCGAGGACGCCCTTTGTCGCAAACACCGTCTCGACTTCGCTTCCCGTCAACCAACGAACGAGATCGAAATCGTGTACGAGCATGTCGCGAAAAATCCCGCCACTGCCAGAGATGAACTCGCGAGCACTTGGGGTGTGATCGTGTGCGGTCATCGTGAGGGAATACATCGTGCCGATGCGACCCGATTCGATGGTGTCGTACACAGAACGAATCGCGTCATCGAATCGTCGTTGGAATCCGATCTGAAGTGACGAGCCGTGTGTGTTCGCGGCGTCAATCGCCGCTTGGGTTGCCGCAAGAGTCAGAGCGATGGGTTTTTCACACAACACCGGGATTCCTCGAGGGAGGACGGCATCCAGAACACGTTCGTGTGCGTCGGTGCCGACGGCAACGACCGCCGCATCGGCATCGGTGTCGGTCATCGACTCCCACGGAACGACGGTGGCACCGAATTGGGCCGCGACGGCTCGAGCACGCTCGTCGCTTCGATTGGTGATCGCAACTTCAGTGATTCGGGGGTCTGCAACGAGGTCCTCGACACGAATGGACCCCATGCGACCTGCCCCGACAACGAGAACCTTCACAGCAAACCTCCTCGGCACTTCTTCGATGTATTGCGGTGCGGACTTTTAGTCTGCCATACTTGTTGGAGCGTTCCAACGAAAGGTTTTCTGTGTCCGACTTTCTCTCCCGCGTCGCGTCCGCCCCCATCTCGTGGGGTATCTGCGAGGTTCCCGATTGGGGAGCCATGCTCCCGACGAGCCGCGTTCTGGGCGAAATGGCGGGGCTTGGATTCACCGCGACGGAGCTGGGCGCCGAGGGGTTCCTTCCCGACGACCCGGCAGAGTTAACCGCAGAACTTGGCGAATACGGCATCGCGCTGCTCGGAGGATTCACTCCCGTGGTGGTTCACGATCCCGCCGAACGAGAAGCCACCATCGCGAGTGCGACGGCGACGGCGAAACTGTTCCAGAAAGCCGGGGCGACAAAAATGGTGTCCTCGCCCGTTCAGGACTGGAGCTGGGCACACCCTCGTGCACTGTCGACCGAGGAAAAGCGTCACATGGCCGAGATGCTCGGTGTCATCGATGACATCTGCGGCGAGCACGGAATCCAGCAAGTTCTGCACCCGCACGTACAGACCCTGGTCGAGACAAAAGACGACATTTCCCGAGTTCTCGACAGTTGCGACGTGAACTTCTGCCTCGACACGGGACACATGGCGTTCGGCGGACAGGACCCGGTCGAGTTTGCGAAAGATGCTTTCGATCGCGTCGGGCATGTTCATCTGAAAGACGTTCGCCTCGACATGACCTCGGCCGTTCTTCGCCGAGAAGTCACCCTCATGTCCGCGGTGCAAGCAGGAGTGTTCACCAATCTTGGTGCTGGCGATGTCGACATCCTCGGAGTGGTTCAAACCCTCGAGGCGGGCGGTTACCGCGGGTGGTACGTCATCGAACAGGACACCGCGATCACGAGCGGGTTCCCTGCCGAGGGCGAGGGACCGGTTAAACAGGTCTCCGCTTCGCTCCAGTACTTGACCAACGTCGTCGCCCCCACGCTCGGATAACCGGATGGATACCGTGGATGTTCTCAGCGTCGGCCGCATCAGCGTCGACCTCTATTCGATGGAACCGAACATCGGGTTCGATGGTCAACAGAACTTCCAGAAGTCCGTCGGCGGTAGCCCCACGAACGTTGCCGTAGCCGCGGCGCAGCTAGGGCTTCGAGCCGCACTAGCGACGAAGGTTGGCGAGGATGCCTTCGGCGAATACGTGAAGAGCCGACTCGCGGGCTGGGGAGTCGACATCGATTTTGTGGGCGTAGTGTCAGGTGCTCAAACACCGCTGGCGTTCGCCGCACTGACGCCTCCCGAGAGCCCGACCGTGATTTTCTATCGTGGCTCGGCAGCGCCGGACACCACAATCACGACCGCCGATGTGCCGGCCAATGTCGTGCGTCACGCGAAGGTCCTCTGGATCAGTCAAGCCTCTCTCGCCCAGGGTTCGACAGCGGACACATGCCTGGAATGGATGTCGCTGCGGTCGCGTGACAATCACACCATTCTCGACCTTGACTACCGACCATCGCTGTGGGCGAGTGTTGAGGACGCCCGCTCAATGGCGGAACGTGCAATCGCGCTGGCGACGGTCGTCGTCGGCAATCGCGAAGAATGTGTCATCGCCGTTGGAACGGACAATCCGGATGCAGCCGCTGACGCGCTTCTCGCTGCCGGAGTTCGCCTTGCCATTGTCAAAATGGGTGCCGACGGAGTGATGCTCGCGACCGCCGCGGAACGAATCACGATTCCCGCACTGCCTATCGAGGTCGTATGTGGGCTCGGGGCTGGTGATGCATTTGGTGGTTCACTCTGTTACGGACTGCTTCACGAATGGGATCTTGACCGAATTGGTCGCTTCGCGAGCGCCGCTGGTGCGCTCGTATCGACACGTCTGACGTGCGCCGACGCGATGCCGACCGTCGACGAGCTCGACGCGCTGATGGGTGAGCCAGCATGAGTCTCGATCACGCCCGCTATCGCGAGCTGCTCGACGCACGCGTTTTCGAACCCGCCTCTTTCGCCAAGGCACTGGTCTCTCGCCGGCGACGCCCGATTGCCCGGGCGGATGGGCGACTCATCATCATCGCCGCTGACCACACAGCACGCGGGAAGATTTCGCTCGGCTCTGACCGGTTGGCGATGGCAGACCGATTCACATTGCTCGATCGACTCGTTCGCTGTCTCGCTCTGCCCGACGTGGACGGTGTTCTCGCGAGCGCCGACGTCCTCGAGGAACTCGCCTGGCTCGGTGCGCTCGACGACAAATTGGCAATCGGCACGATGAACCGCGGTGGCATCATTGGTGCGACCTGGGAATTGGATGATCGCCTGACCGCATACGACACAAACCACGTTGAGTCGATGGGGTTGGATGGCGGTAAGACTCTCATCCGCATCGACTACTCCGACCCCGGCGTCGCTCGAACAATCGAGACGGTCGCACGGCTGACCACCGAACTCGCCGACCGAAAACTGATGGCGATGATTGAACCTCTGCCGTACCTCAAGGACTCCGCCGGAAAGGCGATGCTGGACACTTCCGACGAGGCACTCACCACGGTCGTGGCCATCGCGTCGGGGCTCGGGTCGTCCTCGGCATACACGTGGCTGAAGATTCCGGCGACCGCCCGCATGACCGAGGTGGCTGCAGCCACGACGCTTCCCATACTCATGCTCGGTGGTGAACCGATCGGTGATTCCGACGAGACCTTTGCGCTCTGGGCGAGCGCCATGAACGAACCCAATGTGCGCGGGGTTGTCGCTGGTCGCACTCTCATTTACCCCAACGACGGAAACCCCGAGGCTGCGGTTGCTCGCGCCGCTGCGGTCATTCGGCCCACGTCATCAACGCACTCGAAAGGCACGTCATGACGTGGTTTTTCCCTTCAGGAACTCTAGCGAGCGGCGATGCCGACGTTCTCGTCACACCCGAAAACGCGGGCTGGGCGTACAGCGGACTTCACGTCTACCCGTTGAGTACCGGCAGCACCGTCTCGGTCGTGCTCGACGGCGAGGAGGGCGTGCTCGTTCCGCTGTCGGCCGAGAACGTCGCGGTCACCGTTGACGGTACCGAATTCACACTGGCCGGTCGAAAAGGAGTTTTCGCCGCGGTGTCGGACTGGATCTACGTTCCCGTCGGAGCAACAGTCACGATGTCGGGTGATGCCGGCGAGATTGCGCTGTGCACCGCGCGCGCGACCGAAGTCTTCCCTGTCCAGCACGTTTCTGCCGCCGACGTGCCCGTTGAGGTTCGCGGCTCGGGCCAGGCAACGCGCCAAGTGACCAACATCGCCACACCCTCGTCGTACACCGCCGCGCACCGCATCAATGTGTGTGAAGTCATCACGCCTGGAGGCAACCTTTCGTCATGGCCGCCCCATCGCCACGACGGAATTGGCGACTGCGCGACGACCAACGAAGAAATCTATTACTTCCGTATCGGGCGGGGCGAGAGTCCCCACGGAGACCCGACGGGCCAAGGATTGTTCCACATCTACACCGTTGACGGTTCGGTCGACGACACCGTCATGATCCACGACGGTGACGTGTACAACGTCCCCGAGGGGTACCACGGTCCGACCGTCGCCCCGCCCGAATATCCGATGTACTTTCTTAACGTGCTGGCCGGTCCGGGCGGCGAGCGAACGATGGCGTTCTGCGATGACCCCGAGCACCATTGGATTCGAGAGACCTGGAATGACCAAACACAAGATCCCCGTCTGCCGATGACCTCGGCCGAGGGCCGCACAGGAAAGAGCTGAACATGAACCGTCGAATTGGAGTGGCCGTTTTGGGCCTTGGCTGGATGGGAGAAGGACACAGTCGTTCCATGCTCCGAATCCCCTCGCTCTTTCCGAATCGCTCATTCGATCCTGTGCTCGTCGTCTGTGCGGACACGGAGGAGTCCCGTCGCGAACGAGCCGTTCGCGACTTCGGGTTCCAGCGCGCGGTGGCCGACTGGCGTGAAGCGATTGCATCCGACGACGTTGACGTCGTCTGGGTCACCGCTCCCAACATGCTTCACATCCCGATGATTGAGGCGGCCTGCGCCGCGGGTAAGGCCGTATTCAGCGAGAAGCCCATCGGTGGAAAGCCCGAACAGACGGTCGCCGCCTACGAAATGGCAAAGAAGGCCGGCGTGCGCACCGGTGTCGGGTACAACTACCTGTGGGCGCCTCTCGTCATGCACGCCCGAAACCTGATTGCGTCGGGCGAACTCGGCGAAATCACCCACTATCGCGGTCGGTTTGTGTCGATGTACGGAAGCGACGAGCTCGGTCTTCTGACGTGGCGCTTTATCCTCGACCAGGCCGGTTACGGCGTGACGAGCGACATCCTCAGCCATTCGGTGTCACTTGCGCAGTACCTGATCGGCGACATCACGGATGTTGTGGGGATGCGCAACACGACCATCCCGCAGCGCCCCCTTCCCTCTGGCGCAGCAAGCCACTACGGCCGAGGTCGACCCGAGGACCCCAAAGGCGACGTCGAAAACGAGGATTTCGCGTCGATGCTCTGTAACTTCGAGAACGGCGCGACCGGAACGTTTGAGGTTAGCCGAACGCTCGTTGGCCCCGAAAGTCAGAACGCGTTCGAGGTTTACGGCACCAAGGGCGCAATCGCCTGGAACCTCGAGAAGATGAACGAATTGCAGTACTACAAACTGACCGACGACATCAGCTCGGGATACACCACGATTTTCGGTGGCGATCGCTTCCCGTTCCACGGCGTCTTTTCGCCGGGTCAGGCCAACCCGATCGGGCTCGAGGACCTTGTTGCAATCGAGGACTATTCCTTCCTCGAAGCGCTGGCCACCGAGAGTGAGTTCTCGCCCAGCTTTCGCGAAGCAGTTGACGTCGTTAACGTTCAACAAGCTCTCATCAATTCATGGGATTCCCGTACTTGGGAAACCGTGACGGACCTCACAGGAGAAAACCGTGCCAACTAAGACCATTCGCATCACGACGTCGGAGGCTCTGGTCCGGTACCTCATCGCGCAGCGCACCATTGTTGACGGTGTCAACGTTCCCCTCTTTCCTGGCGCGTACGGCATCTTCGGTCACGGAAATGTAACAAGTCTCGGTCACTCGCTCGAGACGCACCGCGACGAAATCCCGGTGTGGCGTGGTCAAAACGAACAGGGCATGGGGCTGGCCGCTGCTGCCTTTGCCAAGGCAACGCGTAGACAGCAAATCATGGTGTGCACGACCTCAATCGGTCCTGGCGCCACCAACATGGTCACCGCCGCCGGTGTCGCCATGTCGAACCGACTTCCGGTTCTGTTCATCGCGGGCGACACGTTCACAACGCGTCTTCCCGACCCCGTCCTCCAGCAAGTCGAACACTTTGGGGTGCCCTCAACAACCGTCAACGACGCCTTCCGTCCTGTCGTTCGTTATTGGGATCGCATCACACACCCCGCGCAACTCCTCAGTTCGTTACCCCAGGCGGTTGCGACGATGCTCGATCCGGGTGATTGCGGTCCGGCGTTCATTGGTTTGCCGCAGGACGTCGCGGCTGACGCATTCGACTACCCCGAATCGTTCTTTGCAACTACCGTGCATGAATCCCCCAGACCTCGAGCCGACCGCGGACAGTTGACTCGCGCCGCGGAACTGCTTCGCTCTGCTAAACGACCTGCAATCATCGCAGGAGGCGGGGTTCACTATTCGCGCGCGGAAGCCGAGTTGGCGAAGTTCGCCGAAAAGCATGGGATTCCTGTTGTCGAGACGGTTGCAGGCAAATCCTCACTCGTCGCAAGCCACCCTCGGTATGCAGGTCCGGTCGGTGTGACGGGTGCAGAGGCTGCCAACGCGGTGATTCGTGATGCCGACGTAATTCTTGCCGTCGGCACGCGCCTCGAGGATTTCACCACGGGTTCGTGGACGCTGTTTCCGGCCGAGACGCAATTCATCGGACTCAACGCGGCGCGTTTCGATGCCATCAAACACCGCTCGACTCCGCTTGTCGCCGATGCTCGTGAGGGACTCACCGAGCTGAGCGATGCGCTCGGCGACTGGTCAACCGACGCATCCTGGACCAAAAACGCCACGCGTCTGCGTGGCGAACTCGAGGACTTCGTCAACAGTCGAATCTCGGACGACGGCGTGTGGCCCCCGAGCTACGCCCAATTGATTGGATTGGTGCACAGCGCCGCGACCGACGAGGACTACGTTCTCACAGCGGCGGGTGGTTTGCCCGGCGACCTGAACGTCAACTGGATGAGCAAAGCGATCGCCAGTTTCGACTGTGAATACGGTTATTCCTGTATGGGCTACGAAATCTCGGGTGCATGGGGTGCCGCTATGGCGCGCCCCCGCGGTGAGGTCTTTGCGATGGTCGGCGACGGCTCGTACCTCATGATGAACTCTGACATTTACGCCTCTGTGCTTTCCGGCCACAAAATGATTCTCGTCGTGTGCGACAACGAGGGATACGCCGTCATTGAACGGCTTCAAACGAACCAGGGCGGTGCGTCGTACAACAACATGCTGGCCGATTCCGTGGGCACCGGATCTGACGCACGCGTCGACTTCGCCGCTCACGCTGCGTCAATGGGCGCGGTCACGTTCGAAGTGCACAGCCTCGGTGAATTCGCCGACGCGCTCGACAAAGCTCGTCAGGCCAACAGCACCGCCGTAATCGTCACCAAGGTGCGCGCCAAAGACTTCACCGAAGGTGGCGCGTTTTGGCAGGTCGGCGTGCCCGAAGTGTCCGACCGACCAACCGTCACCGCGGCGCGAGCGTCAATGGACAAGGGTCTGAAAAACCAGCGTCCGGGGATTTAACCTAACCGCTTACTTCGATTTTTTCGCTTGTTGAACAATCACCTGTTTGGTGACGTAAACAGATCTGCGTTCATCACCTTTGCCCACGCTGAAACGAAATCGCTGACAAATTTGCCCGCGTTGTCGTCCTGCGCGTAGACCTCGACGTACGAACGCAGAATCGAATTCGACCCGAAAACGAGATCAGCCCGGGTTGCCGTCCACGTGACCTTACCGTTGTCGCGATTTCGCATGTTGTAGAGGTTCGTTCCGGCCGGTTCCCAGACGTATGTCATGTCCGTGAGGGTGATGAAAAAGTCGGTCGACAGAACTCCGACATTGTCGGTCAAAACACCGTGTTTCGTGCCACCGTGGTTTGTTCCGAGAACACGCATCCCGCCAATCAGTACCGTCATTTCCGGGGCGGTGAGTCCCATGAGTTGGGCTCGGTCAAGCAGAAGTTCTTCGGCTGTGACAACGTAGTTCTCTTTGACCCAGTTGCGGAAACCATCGTGCAACGGTTCGAGTGGGGCGAAGGAATCAACGTCGGTTTGCTCTGCAGTGGCGTCGCCGCGACCGCGAGTAAACGGGACGGATACCGGGTACCCGGCTGCGGCCGCAGCCTTTTCGACTCCGATGTTTCCAGCCAACACGATGACGTCGGCCACGCTCGCGCCGTGCTCTGTTGCGATGGGCTCAAGCACAGCAAGGACCCGCTGCAAGCGCTCTGGTTCGTTACCGGCCCAATCCTTTTGGGGCGCAAGGCGAATGCGCGCGCCGTTCGCGCCACCACGAAGGTCCGAACCGCGGAAGGTGCGTGCGCTGTCCCACGCGGTTGCGACCATGTCGCTCACGGACAGTCCGCTCGCGTTAACTGCCGCCGTAATCGCCGCAACGTCGTAGGACGTCGAACCGGGGATGACCGGGTCCTGCCAGATGAGGTCCTCGGCTGGAATCTCGGGGCCGATGTACCGCGCCTTGGGCCCCATGTCGCGGTGGGTCAACTTGAACCACGCGCGTGCGAACACATCCGAAAAGTACTCGGGGTCTTTGTAGAACCGCTCGGAAATCTCGCGATAAATCGGGTCCGTAATCATCGCCATGTCGGCGTCCGTCATGATCGGGTTGAGGCGAATTGTCGGGTCTTCGACGTCGACCGGCATGTCCGATTCCTTGATATTGACCGGCTCGTACTGGTGCGCGCCCGCGGGCGACTTGCGAAGTTCCCAGTCGTGCGTCAGCAACATATAAAAATAGCCGTTGTCCCACTGGGTCGGGTTGGTTGTCCAGGCGCCTTCAATGCCGCTCGTCACGGTGTCACGACCGATGCCGCGGGTCGTGTGGTTCATCCACCCGAGACCCTGTTCCGCGAGGTCTGCTGCTTCCGGTGCTGGGCCGAGGTTCGCCGCATTTCCATTTCCGTGAGTCTTTCCGACGGTGTGGCCACCAGCGGTCAACGCCACCGTTTCTTCGTCATTCATCGCCATTCGTGCGAATGTTTCACGGATCTGAGCCGCGGTCTTCATCGGGTCCGGCTTACCGTTGACGCCCTCGGGGTTGACGTAAATCAATCCCATTTGCACTGCAGCCAGGGGGTTGTGCATAGTGGACGGCTCGTCGACGTTGTCGTAACGCTCATCGCTCGGCGCAAGCCATTCCTTCTCTGACCCCCAATAGGTGTCTTTTTCGGGGTGCCAAACATCCGCCCGACCGAAGGAAAAACCAAAAGTCTTAAACCCCATGGATTCGTAGGCGACATTGCCAGCCAGGATCATGAGGTCCGCCCAGCTGATTTTGTTGCCGTATTTCTTCTTTATCGGCCACAACAAGCGACGCGCTTTATCGAGGTTTGTGTTGTCTGGCCAGGAATTGAGTGGAGCAAATCGGTGCGTGCCCGAACCGCCGCCGCCTCGGCCATCCGCCGTTCGATAAGTCCCGGCCGAGTGCCATGCCAAGCGAATCATCAGTCCGCCGTAGTGACCCCAGTCGGCCGGCCACCATGGCTGGCTGTCGGTCATAAGGTCGGTGAGGTCCTTTTTGAGGGCAGCGACATCGAGAGACTTCACGGCCTCGCGATAATCAAATTCTGCTCCCATGGGATTCGTCTTGGAATCATGTTGGTGAAGAATGTCGAGGTTGAGTGTTTTTGGCCACCACTCTGTTGCGCTAGAAGCAAGGTTTGTGTGTGCACCGTGGGGAACGGGACAGGTTGCATCCGTTGACATGCTCAATTCTCGAATCTGCTAGGGGAAATCAGCCTCTTTTGGGCCGGTGGTTTACAGTTTCAACTTATCGCAGAGACTGATGGGGAATTGCCTGGCCACGAATCTCACATTGCCTGGCCCGTCAGAAGACCAGGTCATAGCGTTTGAAGACGTCGTCATGTATCCAGCCACGTCCCTCGTACAACGCTTGAGCCGGCGCATTCAGATGCGCCGTTCGGAGCCAGATTCGAACCGCTCCGGCACTTTTCGCGGCTGCTTCTGTTTCGACCATCAGCTTTTCCGCAATGTGTCGGCGCCGAAAATCGGGGTGGACGAACACGTCGTTCAAAAGCCAAATCTCGGCAAGAGCCACCGTCGAAAAACCGGGGTAACTCTGGGCAAAACCTACGAGCTGATCCTCTTCCTCGGCGACAAAGACGATACTCTCGTTCTTCGAGATGCGATCGCGCAGAAATTGTTGCGTAGTGGAATTTGGCTCGTGATTGTAAAAGCCGCGATATTGCTCGACCAATCCGGTCAACTGTTCAAGATCAGACAGTGAAGCACGACGAATGTGGACCATGACAAAACCTTACTGACGGCGTGCGCGAAAACTTTGTTGACCGTTCATCGCACGAATTGAAAATGAACAAAGATAAAGTTGAAACGCAGTGGTTGCAACGTTGAAAGCTGCTGAAAGGTTGCCCGTGGAACAAATCAAGCTTGTCATTTGGGACCTCGACGACACGTTTTGGAACGGAACAATCTCCGAAGGCCCCATCCGACACATCAAGCGGAATCGTGACATCGTCATTGCTCTTGCGAAACGCGGAATTGTCAGTTCAATTTGCTCCAAGAATGACGAGTCGGTGGCCCTCGCGGAACTTCAAAAATCGTCGATTGCCGACTATTTTGTGCTGCCCAGTATCGATTGGAGTCCCAAAGGACCCCGAATTCGCCAGCTGATTGAGGACCTCAATCTAAGGCCCACCAATGTCCTATTTATCGATGACCTCGCCAAAAATCTTGAAGAAGCGCGGTTCGTTTCACCTGAACTGAACGTTGCACTGCCAGAGGTTCTCGAAACGTTGCTAGACGACCCTTCTCTTGCCGGAAAACCCGACCCCGCATTGAAACGCTTGAAGCAGTACAAGGTTCTCGAACGCAAAATTTCGGAACAGTCAGCCTTCCTTGGCGACGCCAACGACTTTCTTCGCCAGTCCGACATCAAGGTTGCGGTTCTGCCGACGACCGAAAGAGACCTGGAACGACTCGAAGATCTCATCAACCGTTCGAACCAGCTCAACTTCACCAAACTTCGGGTTGACCAGTCAACGCTCGAGCACTATGTAAACACGACAGATTCGACCACTCGCACAGTGTGGGTAAGCGACAAATATGGCGATTATGGTCTTGCCGGATTTTACGCACTTCACGACGGTGCGCTCACCCAATTTGCGTTCTCGTGTCGCATATTAGGTTTTGGGGTAGAAAGTTGGCTGTACCAAAAACTCAATTGTCCACCAATCGAGATTAATGGCGAAGTTTCGGCAATTCTTGACCGAAACACAGTAATTGACTGGATTACCGAGGTTGAGTCTCACCAGGAATATGTTGAATCCACTCCTGCCTCCGAGAGGCTCCTCATTAAGGGCGGTTGTGACCTAAGGCAGATGAAGAACTACCTCAAGGCGCATGTAGCAATCGATGAAGAAATGAACTATGTCACGCATGCAGGTTTTGGTGCTCACGTCGAACATACTGAGATGTTGAAGCGAGCGAGCCCCGCATTTATCGAAAAATTCACGGACATCATCGACCGAATCCCATTTATCGATCGCGATGCGTTCGTCACCAATTTCTTTGCCAATCGTCACCGATTCACCTTGTACAGCGTGCTGACGGACTACACCCACGGCATTTACCGCTACCGAGACACTGAGTTTGTCGTAACACGTGGGCACTTCACGACTGACTTATTAACTCAAGGCGATTTCCTTGAGGCGCGCTTCGGAAAAGAGTTTGCCACGTGGTTTGTGAACAATTTCCGATTCGAGGGGCCACTCGGTGAAAACGCCTTTGAGGCAAATCTAGAGTGGATGGCTTCATCGCTCCCGAAGGGCGTTCGACTGATTCTTCTCAATGGTGCCGAGGTCGATCTGGACAGTACTAAAGAACCAGGTCGTCATCTTCATCACCGAAAGTACAATGCAATCGTCGACCGCGTAGTCTCTCGGCACTCGAATGTGTCGTTGATTGATGTGCGTGGCATCGTCACCGACTCGTCCAACGTCAACAACAGCATTCGGCACTATCGGCGCAACATTTATCCAATACTTGCCAGCCGCGTAGACGAGATTTTGGCCGCCAACGGAGTGCCACTCAAAGAGGACATTGAATTTCAAGGAAGAGTTGTCAAAACCGCCAAGCCAGACAAACGTCGACGACCAATTTTGAAACGGCTAGCTCGGCGTATGAAAAATTTTGCACAACGCTTCGGTTTGTGATGCGTGGATCAATCTGCGTAACCCTCATCTAGATATGACGCGAATCCGCCACAAAATTGCTTTCTATTACATGGATCAGCCGCCGAGCTGCCACTCAATTTGTTTGCGGATTCCTTCATTGAATCTGGTGCTGGGGCTAAAGCGAAAGGCGGCGCGGACCTTTGCCGTCTCGCCGGACGTAGTCCGTTGATCTCCTTTGCGAGCAGACTCGTGTTTGAGTCGCGCCGGTTTACCGACCTCTTGTTCGATAACGGCTATCGCATCGTTCAGCGTCACCGATTCACTGCCCGCAATATTGTAAATTTCGTTCGAGGCACGGGATTCCGAGATTGTTGACACGATCCCCACACAGTCGTCCACAAAGGTGTTGGTGCGCGATTGGAGTCCGTCACCAAACACAGCAAATTCCTCGCCCTCGGCGACAGCCTTGATGAGTTTGTGGTAGGCCATGTCAGGTCGTTGCCCAGGACCAAAAACCGAGAAAAGCCGCAGAATTGTGTGTTGTAGGCCATGTGTCCGGTGATACGCGCGGATGAGCTCCTCCGCGGCCAACTTGGTCACACCGTACGGAGACGTCGGCAGGCATTCGCTTTTCTCGTCCCCGGTTGCCGTGGCGCCATAAACAGACGAAGTCGAAAACTGGACAAAATGGGTTTTTTCGTTGACGCGGTGTGAGATCAGATTCTCAACGAGTTTAATATTGCAGGTCATATAGGTATCAAATTCTGACCAACTCGTCATGAGGCCAGGCATCGCTGCCGCATTTACAATTACGTCAAAGTCATCAGGGAGAGCGCCAAGGTCTCCTCGAAGATCGACAACAACCTTTTCCACGTTTACAACAGCACTCAGTTGTTCCCAGTTAAGCTGTTTTGGCTCGTTGGAATACAACCGGTCCAAAAACATATCAGCAGCCACAACGTCGTGCCCTCGATTGGCAAGTTCACGCGCAACGCCGGACCCGATGAACCCAGCAGCCCCAGTGACCAGAATTTTCAATGTCAAACCTTCCCGTGGGGTCCCTCTTTCCGCATCATCACTTTAGTGTCTCGGCGAGGAATCTCTTGGAGAAGGAATTTTAGCAACACCACTTGCCGCGAAGGAGATTATTGATGCGCGCCTGGAGGGATTCGAACCCCCAACCGTCTGATCCGTAGTCAGATACTCTATCCGTTGAGCTACAGGCGCACGTTATCTCGCGACAACTTGACGAGTCTATCAGAGGGGTTTAGTGGGCCAAAACCGAGGTTTATCCTTAACGTGAAGGGTTCAAGCTTCAATAGAATTGGCAAATGGTGACGAAACACGGTGGCGAACCCCAACTTCGAGCCGTTGTCCACATTGGGCCAATCAAGACGGGCTCGACGGCGTTCACAAAACAGATGACAGCCTCGCAAGAGCACGGGGAGCTCGGCGAAACCGTTGTTTACGCCTTGCCTCGTGCGATCAGCCTTCACAACCAATCGCGCATCATTATCCCCGAACACATCCGCCATCTTGCGCCAAAACTGGGATGGAACCGTCAGTCAGGGGAATCTCGTGTAGCAAGAACAGGTTCACAATACGTTGTTGGCGCACGGGCATATCTGGACGACCTCGCCAACGACCTTCGTGCGCGCGCAAAGGCCGATACAACGGTCTTTTTTGTCGAGGAAACGTTGTCGCGACGACCGAGCCCCGGTGATCTGTCGTCAGAGCTTTTGGTTCGGTTTGATGCCATCGATTATGTTTTTGTGGCTCGCGCGCAACAGTTCATTGTTCCGTCGGCTATTGGCCAACGACTGAAAGGGGTAGCCCACCCCAGCGAGTGGGATGCGCGGGTGTCGTCCTTTCTTTCCAATGAGAATCTTGCCAACCAGTTCGATTACGCAAGCATTCTTGATTGCTGGGAATCACGCGATCCGCGGGTGCGGGTAATCGTAGTTCCGTTCCTCGAGTCCGATCGCGGCACTCAAAACCTATTTCATCGAATTCTGACAGCGGTGGGTGTTCGCGCAAACCTCGGGGCGCCGGCCAAAAGCGAGGTTAACGCGACTCTGACGAGATTCGAAATTGCGGCGATCGGGCTGTACAAAAAAGTAGCTTTTCGTTCTTCACGTAAACGTTTCCAGAGAAACAGCCGCCAATTCCGTGCATATGAATTCGCCAGGATCGCATTCGCGCGAATCGCTCGCATCATCCGGAGCCCTCGCTGGGAAGTTCATCCACAGGAGCGAATGGAAATCGTCAGTTTTTATCAACCGTCGAATCTACGTTTCCGCGAGAGTTTAGGTGCAGAGGCTCTGTCCTCCGAGTGGACTGAGTGGTTTCGCTACGCGGGAATCCACGACAATTGAGTTTTCACCGTTGTGGCGGTGGGTGAGGTTTTGTCTGTCGCGTCAGGACATCTTGTTCCATATCGCGAGCAGTCTGTTTAGCATTCGCGCGAAGTTGCGGTTAGATTGCGAGCCGACTGGGGCGATTCCGTGGAGTCGCTGAGTGGCCACCGTTTGAGATTCTGTGTATTTGAGGATTCCCTCGCGACCGTGGCGACGACCCATGCCCGATGTTTTCATTCCACCCATCGGCGCACCGTGGGAAGCCCAACTCGCCGAAAAACCTTCGTTGACGGTGATTGTTCCCGAGCGTAATTGTTGGGCAATTTCGGTGGCGCGATTAGTCCAGAGACTTGCGTTAAGCCCGTATTCGGATTCGTTGGCGCGACCAATCGCCTCGGCGTCGTCTGCGACGCGATACACCGAGACGACGGGACCGAACGTTTCCCCCGCACCAAGTTCCATTTGGTCGGACACATCGGTGAGAATGGTTGGCTCGTAAAAGGTCGGGGCGATATCCGGGCGGGCGGCGCCGCCAACAACGACCGTGGCGCCACGCTTCACCGCGTCGGCAACCTGTGCCGTGACTCGGTCGAATTGAGTGGCAGAAATCAGCGGGCCCATGTCGATGTCCCAATCCATTCCCGCGCCGAGTTTCATATTGCGAACGTGTCTGGCGAATTCTGAGAGAAAGCGGTCGTAAAGTTCGTCAACGACATAAATGCGTTCGATGCTGACGCACAATTGCCCAGAATTTGAAAAACACGATCTAGTAGCAGCGTGGGCAGCCACGTCGACATCGGCGTCCCTGAGGACAATCATGGGGTTTTTTCCACCCAGTTCGCCGGAAAATCCAATAAGACGCGTTGCGCACTTTTCGGCAACAGAGCGTCCCGTTGCGGTTGATCCCGTGAACATGATGTAGTCGGCATTCGCTACGAGATCGTCCCCGTGAACGCGTCCACCTCCGTGAACGACAGTCAGGACACCCGCCGGCAGACCAGCGTCCCGCAACAATCGTTCGACAATGTCCGCCGTTGCTGGCGTTGCAGCATCTGGCAAAAGCACGACCGAATTCCCCGCGATAAGGGCTGGAATCACGTCTGAGGCCGGAAGCGTGAACGGGTAATTCCACGGAGTAATTACGCCGACAACTCCGATAGGGCGTTGGTATTCGATGGCGCGGGTCAAAAACGGTATAGCGCCTCGACGGCGGGCTGACTGCAAATGCCCGGGGCCTCGTCGCCCGTAATAATGGGCTAGTTGGGCTGCATCGACGGCTTCTTCAAAAGCGCTGAGCCGGTTCTTCCGCGTTTCTGTCTGAATAGAGTCCAGAATTTCGGGCTGATTGCGATAAACCAATTGGGCAAATCGGCGGGCAATTGCCGCGCGTTTGCGAATTGGGACACGCGCCCATTCACGCTGAGCCTCTCGGGCTCGAGTCACGACAACGTGCATCAATTCTTACTGTCCTTTTGCGCGATAGAACTCTTCGACTGCCTTTTTGTCGTTTTCCCACCAGGACCGATTTTCGGTGTACCAATCGATTGTCGCCGCGATGCCCTCGTCGAAACGTGTAAAGCGCGGTTGCCATTCGAGGTCAGTTCGAAGTTTGGTCGAATCAATCGCGTATCGCAGGTCATGACCGGGACGATCCTTGACGAAATCAAATGAATCATCTGGCTGTCCCATTGCGTCGAGAATGATCTGCAACAACTCGAGATTCGACTTTTCTCCGTCGGCGCCAATCAGATAAGTTTCTCCGATTTCGCCACGCTCGACAATCCGCAATACGGCCGAACTGTGGTCATCGGCGTGAATCCAGTCGCGCACGTTGTTGCCCGTCCCATACAGTTTCGGGCGAATGCCCGAAAGAATGTTGGTGATCTGGCGTGGGATGAATTTCTCGATGTGTTGGTACGGCCCGTAGTTATTGGAACAGTTGGACAGTGTCGCCTGCAGTCCAAATGACCGAACCCATGCCCGCACCAAAAGGTCGCTGCCCGCTTTCGTCGACGAATACGGGCTCGACGGGTTATACGGGGTGCTCTCGGTGAATCGGCCAGGATCGTCCAATTCGAGGTCGCCGTAGACTTCGTCGGTCGAAATGTGGTGAAAACGCGTTCCGTGCCGCCTAGCGGCTTCGATAAGGGTGAATGTTCCCACGATGTTGGTATCGACGAACGGCCGCGGATCGCTGAGGGAATTGTCGTTGTGGGATTCGGCTGCGAAATGCACGACTACATCAGTTTCGGCCATTAGGCGATCAACGAGGTCGCTGTCGCAGATGTTCCCGTGAACAAACACCGCGCGGTCGCCTAGGACGGATTCAATCGACATCCTGTTGCTAGCGTACGTCAATGCATCAAGCACAGTGACGCGGTAATCCGTGTGCTCTATGACGTGGTGAACGAAGTTAGAGCCGATGAAACCCGCGCCACCAGTGATGAGCATCCGATTCATATTCTCAGCCTAATTGACGGACTTCGATAGAGCATTTGACATTAAAGACTATTCAATCTATATTCTCTATCAATGTACTAGATAAACATCTGAAAGAAACTCCGCTCCTATGAAAATCTTTTGCCGAATCGACGCCTTGCTTGTTGTTACGTCGAACCAGAACTCCAGTCGAATGAGCGGGCCGAAGCCGAGCCAACTGCCTCTTTACCCCTGGGGAGTTTGCGAGACGGTAGGCTGGAGCGTATGAATTCGAAGAGCTCTCGCGACGAAGACGCCGTCCTCGACGCCCTCGAAGCCGAAGCGATTTGGATGATTCGCGAGGCTGCAAGCGCATTCCAGAAGCCCGTTATTTTGTACTCCATCGGTAAAGATTCGACCGTTTTGCTGCGCCTCGCAGTCAAAGCATTTGCTCCGGCACCCGTCCCCTTTCCCGTGTTGCACATTGACACGACATGGAAATTCAAGGAAATGATCAAGTTCCGCGATGACACTGCGCGAACGAACAACCTGGACCTTGTCGTTCACACGAACCCGGACGGACGCGACGACAAGATTACGCCGTGGACTCACGGCGCCGACGAATACACCCGTTTGATGAAGACCGTTGCCCTTCGCACGGCGCTTGATGTGGGCGAATACGATGTTGCCCTCGGCGGTGCTCGTCGTGACGAAGAGCGTTCACGGGCCAAGGAGCGCATGTTCAGCCTTCGTGAACCTGGGCACGCCTGGGACCCGTCAAGCCAACGACCCGAGTTTTGGCACACCGTCAACTCGACACTCAAGCCAGGTCAGACCATGCGGGCGTTCCCCATTTCGAACTGGACCGAACTCGACGTATGGAAGTACATCCGACGCGAAAAACTGGACGTTGTGCCCCTGTATTTTTCCAAGGAACGCCCGACCGTCGAACGCAACGGACAGCTCATCATGATCGATGACGACCGATACCCTCTCGAGCCAGGTGAAGAAATCGTAAACCGCCGAATTCGATTCCGGACACTGGGTTGCTACCCGCTTACTGCGGCAGACACGGGCGAGGCGGCCTCGGTGGACGAAATCATCGATGAATTGACCCGCTCGACTACATCGGAACGATCCGGTCGCCTGATTGACGGAAAAGGTGCGTCGTCAATGGAACGCAAAAAGCACGAGGGGTATTTCTAATGTCGAATGCACTTCTGAGGATCGTGGTTTGTGGCGCGGTTGACGACGGAAAGTCAACCGTACTTGGTCGACTCTTGGTCGAGACCAACTCAATCCCTTTGGATGAAATTGACAATTCACGCCTCATGGCTAACGGCGAGGTCGATTACAGTCAGCTCACCGATGGACTCGAGTCGGAACGTGAACAGGGCATCACCATCGACGTAGCGCATCGTCACGTGTATTTGCCGTCGGGTCGCCGGGCGATTCTTGCCGACTCTCCCGGCCACGAGCAATACACGCGCAACATGGCCGTCGCTGCCAGCGAGGCAGACTTTGGTTTGCTCCTCGTCGACGCCGTCAAGGGGGTCCGTGACCAATCGGTCCGTCACGCGGCTATCAATTCGCTCATGGGTGTCAAGCACATCGTCGTTGCCGTAAACAAGATGGATGCAGTTGGTTACGATAAGTCGGTTTTCGATGGAATCACTGGGGAACTTGACCGACGATTCGAGCCGTTTGGTTTCGAGGAAATCACGTACATCCCGGTATCTGGGATGGTGGGCGACAATGTCACCGTTCCGTCCGAAGAAATGCCATGGGGAAATTCCGTCACGATTCTGTCACTGCTTGACCAAGAGCGAACGTTCAACCGATCGGGCGGCGACGAAAGCCTCCGGCTCCCTGTGCAATTCGTGTCCAAGGCCGGTGACGTTCGTTGGTATGCCGGAACCGTGGCGCGTGGAACGGTCAGTGTTGGCGACACAGTTCGTGTCTGGCCGGCAATGACCGAGGCGGTAATTGCCGGTATTTACGCCCCCAACGAGACCAAAACTGCGGGTGACGCCGAGGCCGTTCATGTCACGCTCGATCGGGAAGTCGACATCGCCCGCGGAGACGTGATTGTCGGTGCCACCGGCGAAATCCCTTCATCACGCGCTCACCTTGCCGACCTCGTCTGGATTGACACAAAACCATTAGATACTCACGCGTCCTACATCCTGCGCAGCGGGCCTATTGAAATCCCTGCTCGAGTCGAGACGGTGCGGTACGTTCGCGACATCACGACAGGTGAACAGGCTCGTGGTCGTCCACTCGAGGTGAATGACATTGGCCGTGTCGAAATCGTGACTGACCGACCGATTCTGCTTGACCCCTACGCCGAATCGATTCACACCGGCGGATTCATCCTCGTCGATCGACTGACCGCGATGACGGTTGCGGCAGGAATGTCGAAACACCCGCTCGTGCGCGAGTCAGATGTTGTCAAGCACGATTTTGCTGTCGGCCGCGCCGAGCGTGAGAAACTCAATGGTCTACGGTCGTGCGTCCTCTGGCTAACTGGTCTTCCCGGTTCGGGAAAGAGCACTGTCGCCGATGAACTCGAAAAGTCGCTCATGACGCTTGGGCTGCGGTCGTTTACTCTCGACGGAGATACCGTTCGATCGACACTGTCCGAGGATCTCGGATTCTCGCCTGAAGACCGCAAAGAAAACGTACGCCGCGTCGCACGCGTCGCAGAGCTCATGATGGAGGCGGGAATCATCGTCATCGTATCGCTCGTCTCGCCGTTCCGTGATGATCGCGAAATGGCAAAGGAGCGTTTTGCCGACGGCGACTTCATCGAAATCTTTGTTGACACCCCGCTCGAGATTTGTATGCAGCGTGATCCCAAAGGTCTTTACGCTCGTAGCCAAGCCGACAAGTCGATGCAGATGACCGGAGTTGGCCAGGGCTATGAAGTCCCACTCGCAGCAGATGTGACACTCGACGGGACGCAACCCGTGGGGGATTCCGTGCAGAAGTTGCTGGGGCTCATCATCAGTCGTCGAATCTGATCGACATGCACGAGTTCTATTTCCTCTGTCGCCAGTTCCGTTGGGAATTGGCGTACCGAATTGTCTCGGCTCTTCTGGCCACCTTTCTGGGACTTTTGCTGTTCGGAATGGTTCTCGCCGACAATCTTCCCGACTGGATTAGATCATTCTCGTGGCTTCAAAGCTTTGCCGCGGCAATGCGCGAGCTTCCGCCATGGGATTTTATTCTCATTGCCTTTGCCATCACGCTGATTGGTGGTTATCTACTCAGGGTCACAACCTATTTGTTCCGGAAGCGCAACACCTCGCGCCTCGGCAAAATCACACTTAAAGAACATGGCGAAGGTCTGGATGGCCTTGCAATCCAACAACGGCGACGCCACATGTTTGGCAGAAGTCGCCTTCTGAGCATGGTCTTTGAAATGGGGAGTTCTGTTAGTGCCGTTTTCGGCGTTGTGTGTGCGCTGATTGTGTTCGGCTACTACCCGTCAGCGATTGTGCTCGTCGTACTGGTCTTGGTAACCGTTTTTTATCTCCCCACCGCGGTAAAACGATGGCTCGCTGGACTTGAGAAAAATGAAAAAGACCACGAGGCGCTGAGAAACAAACTGAAGGATGCCGGGTCCGACAGTGATTCAGTCGAAATTCATGTTCACGCCGAACGTATTCGGATTCGGGCAAAGAACCCAATTCTTCGCTTTACGGTGATTTGGCCATTGCTGGTCGTTGTCGTCCCGGGAACAATCGGCGCTGCCGCAATGGAATCGTGGCTTTTTGCCGTAAGCATCGATGATTCGGCACTCAACAAGTTGCTCATTGTGCTTATGGCGATGTCCCTCCGAACAATGTTGACTGCGATGACTGTCGTCGAGAGGGTGGCGAACCGAATCGCCCGCATCATTATGCCCGATCCCACCGAGGACGATGAGGACGCTTAATTCTTTAGAGCCATTGAACAGTTCGGTATGCGTCACGAATCTGATCCATATCGACGGTGTATCGGCGCTGAGCAAACTCGCGCGTTGGCATCACATGTCGATAATTCAGTTCGCGTAGGTCGGCAATTCGTCGTTGCCAGTGATTGTTTTCAGGTTTCATCCGCGCTGAAATATAGATCAACTTGGTTCCCGGTCGCGAAAACAGGGTGTTGTGCGGCGCGCTTCCACCTTCCGCAATGATGTATTCGGCGTCACGGAACATCGCTACCTGTTCAAGGAACTTAAATCTTTCTGGATATACAACCTCGAATCCTTCTGCGGAGAAAAATTCTTCAAGTTCCTCGCGGTTTTGGCATCCATCGCGATATTGGGCTACGTCGCGGGTCGACCTCGATACATAGAGTTTTTGGCCGACAGGACTCTTTGTTGCCGACGCACGAGAAAGAAACTCGGATGTCATGGCATCAAAACGTTCAGTCCCAAGCGGAAAAAGCTCGACATTACCCCGGGGAGCAGAGTGCGAGATCACCGAACCGTGTTTCACGTGCACATAACCCCCATCGGGTCCGTTCTGAGGAAAGAAAATGATGTCCTCCAGCCTTAGACCAACCATCGCAAGAAGGTCGCTCGGATTCCAGCCGGGGTGGCGGGTCAAGATTCGTTTCGTCGCGTCGATTTCTAATGCGCGGTGAATTCGAGGCAGGACATGCAAAAGCCAATGTCCATAGGCGTCTGATCCATTCTGAATAATCCAAACTGGTTCGTCCACCGCCATCACTACACCCTCATCAGTGTGACCACGCGGGGGGTGAATGTTGACAAACGGGAATTGCAACCATCGGCCGTCCGCAAGACGCGCTTCACCGTGCGACCCCAACGTCACGTCCGTGAGTGAAACAACCCAGTCGCCATTGACTTCGGGTTCATAGATGTTTCGCGCGGTGGCCTCCCAGAAACCCTGGCTATATGTTTCGTCCGATGCCGCAAAGCGCAATGTCGAACGTGGCTTCACTCCGGAAGGCCGCGACTCAAGTTTTACTCCCGCCGGTGCCGGACCGTTTCGGCGGAACACTCGGTACAGGTTAATGAGATTCGGGGACCGACCGCGAAGATTCGTATAACCCTGCTTAAGGAGCCCGACGGCGTGTTTCGTTCGCGCAAGAACCCGTCGCGAAAGCGACACCTTCTTCATCGTCGCCGCGGTTTCGCCATGATCCTCGTGCCAAACTCACGCCAGTTCCGTGGGAACTCCGCCGACAATTTCACCGGCGGTAGTGCAGGAAGTTGGTTGACTCGCCGAATGGCCTCAGCCCAACCCTGAACATCAAACGGGTCGATAATCGTCACGGCATTGTTGGCAAACTTTGTCGCAAGTTCTGGCAGAGCGGTTGAATTTGCGGCGAGGACGCGCTTTCCGCGCGAAAGCGCTTCGACGACGGGAAGCCCGTATCCCTCGGCGAGCGAAGGAACCGCGACGACGTCGACGGCGTCATAAATTGCGAGGAGTTCTGCATCCGAAACGATTCCCTCGATACTGATGCGAGAGCGTTGTTCTGGTGTGCAGGCATCAAGGGCACTCTGTAAATGATCGTCAGTGACGATCGAATAACCCGCGAGTATGCCGAGTCGGGCGTCTTCCCCGTTTGTGAGAAGTTCCCGAATTGCCGAGACAACCACCTGGAAATTCTTCCGTTTGTCAAGTTGGCCGATCAGGAGAACACGAATCGACGCGTCCTGAAAAATTCGTTGAGCAACAGAATCGTCTTTGGCCCCGCTCGTGCTGAAATGCGGCCACGGAAGATAGACGACCGATCGATTCTGGCCGTGATTCGTTCCCGTTTCGAGCAAATCAAGAAAACGGAGATATTGGCTTAGTGTGAATTCGGAGTTCGTGATGACGTCGGTTGCATCGCTGACCGCGTCGAGATATTCGAGATGAAGGCCGCGAACACCGCCGATGTTTTCTCGCTCAAATAAATGCCTGTGTGACAACGGGAACAGGTCGTGTACATAGATGATGCTTCGCATTACCTTCGTCGCGAAAACATCTTGCATCGCCCACGTGTGCGGAATGCTCACGGGGATATCCATCATGAGGTAGGTCTGTTTCGGGTTCGGTTCCCAGATTGGTTGCGACTTGAATGAATATGTTCGCTCGACCACTTGAGACTGTAAGTTGCGAGCGAGGAAATTCTTGAGCCCGAAGTAGGCAAGGCGGGCGAATGGAATTTCGCGCAAGAGGTTGCGGGTGGAAGTTCGCCGTCCCATGTGGACGACTCCGACCGTTGCTTTTTCCGCTACCGCTCGGGCTTGCGCAACAATTCCCGCTCTTTCGCGAACAACGATGCTTCCCAGTTCAGGAACGCTCCGCCACACGTTTGCGTCGTCGTCGTATCGAATAAATTCAATGTCATCTGAATGTGCTGCGACAAATTGACGTATCACACGCTGAACGCCAGTCGTGAAATTCATCTCCGCGATTGCGGTGATATCAAGAGCAATCGGCTTGGTCATTAAGAGTGCTCCTCTACTTCGCGCATCCAATCATCCCAGCTCGAATCATGCGAGGACTGCATTGACCGTAACGCTCGGTTTGATTTCAAAAAACGACGCATCACCCAAAGGCGATCCGAAACCGACAGCGTCCAAGGTTGAAAAGCAGTGCCGTCTTCGTCAGGTAGACCAGCAATTGCTTGATTGTGGTAGTTGAACGACCGCGACTTCCACGCCTCTGTCAAACGCGGACGAAATGGTGGCCATAGCCATGCAACACGTGTGACCGACTTTATCCACGCCAACTTCTTCATTCCGAGTATGGAAAAGGTGGGGTGAATGCGCAATCCCTCGATGCCCTCCACGCGAGGAGCGACCCCCAAATCAGCAAACTCAAAGATGCGATCGATCGTTCCGAATGAACCCTGGTCGTTTTCGTCGTAGGGCACAACGATGACATGATCTACGCCGACACCGTCGACCCACCGGCGGTATTGTGCGGCATAATCGAGGGCGGCAAAATCGCGAAGGCGCGGGATTTTGAACATTTCCCAGCGTGGACTTAACGTTGCCCACTTCCTTTCCCACATTTTCATGTGCTGGGCGATAATCGAACTCACGAGTTTGTCTTGACGACGTGCGATGAATAGGTAGTCCACAACCTCAAAATGTCGCCGCATAACAGCGTCAAGGTGGCGCGGGTCAAAGCGCGGTAATCCGGTCTCTACGACGAAGACCGCGGTTGCGGATTTCAGCTTTGTCTTGCGCAGCGCTTCTGAAACCTTTGCCAGCGCGATGTCGACATCACTTCCCGGGAACGAAGCGTCAGCCTTGTTTCCATCGGGTCGGTGGGCCTTGCTCATCAGTCCCTCAAGCTTGTAGCGCTGCCGAACAATATTGCCATTCTCGCCAAACCACAGATCTCCAGCGGGAAAGATGATTGACTTCGGGGTGATGCCC
This sequence comes from Microbacteriaceae bacterium, assembly GCA_044239945.1. Taxonomy (GTDB): domain Bacteria; phylum Actinomycetota; class Actinomycetes; order Actinomycetales; family Microbacteriaceae; genus MWH-TA3. The sequence goes on along the minus strand of JBIIAK010000001.1, from coordinate 3,724 downwards.
AATTTATTGGTCAGCGTGAAATAGCGTGACAGCGCGGTAGTTCCCGTCTTTACGGGACCAAGATGCACGAGGGCACGAGTGACCGTCATGTCGCCGAGCCTATTGTTTGCGCAAACCATTCCGTCCATCGGGCGTTCCCACCCTCGGCGCCCAATTTCTCACGAAATTGTTTGTTTGATGAGCGATATTTGTCAGCAACAAAATCACGTTCCGCGGGACTGAGTGACCAGGTATCGCTGGGGCGCATCGAGTTACGTTTAATCTCGGCGTGTGCCCGGCGCACCACGAAGTGGAAAAGCCATCGGCTCGCGGCGCGAGCCCCCGGAATAAATGTGAGACGGAGCGCCCAACGTTTGATTGTTGCCAAATCGTTCATCCGCTTGTGCGAGAAGGTTGAATGAATTCTCTCTTCGGAGCTCAGTTCTGGGCTGCGCGGGAATTCACCAAATCCGACTGCGCTGAAAACATCTTGTGACAGATCAGTTGGGTCTGCGCCGGATCGATACGGCACGAAGTGCACCGAGTAGTCCTTGGAGCCCGTGTTCCATTTGTCCCACAGCCGCGCATAATCATAAGATCCGCGTGCCGCGTGTTTGCGGGTAAATGCCTTGGAATCGAGAGCGGTTACGTCTGTGCGGTCCCACATTCGAATCTGCTGTGCAAGGAGGGACCGGATAGCACTCGACTGGTCGCGCGCGACGATGACAAAATCAACAGTGTCGAAATACTCACGCAGAATCTTTCCCAATTTCGGAGTGGCACGTTGATCGCCAATCTCGCACACCATAACCACGCGGACGTCCCCTCCTCGTGAAGTCGCTTCAGCCACAATTGCCGATAATCGACTACGAATTAGAGCTGGAGTCGCAACTGTGTTGCGTCGACGTTCTCCGGATGCGTTGAGCGGCGCGGCGGCAAGTTCAACGAGATCATGATGTTTGACGATCTCGCCTCGAGCCGGAAACCACAAGTCGCCCATTGGATAGATCACGGATTGCGGAAGTGTTCCGGCTGATGCGAGTCGAGAAAAATGATAAGCGAACGAGCTGGTTCCGGTTTTCATCGGCCCCAGGTGGACAAGGAGTCGAACCTTTGACATTTAGATTCCCGTCGCCTTAAACCACGAACGCCATTCTGCTTGGTTTGATTCGGGTCCCAATGCCTTTCGGAGGTCGTCCCCAAGATTTCCGTAGAGCGCAATGATTCGGGCACGTTCCTCTGGCGAAATCACCCAATCTCCGGAATCAGACGAACGCGTGTTGAACCCCGCTCGCATTACTTTGGAGCGGTCGGCGTTGAGGATTCGGAGGAAAAGTGAGTGAATGATTCCGGCAAGGAACGGGATGCGTTGGAGGCCGGGTTTCAACTTCTTGAGCGCAACAAGGCGCTTTAGCGACGACAACGGAAGGCTGGGGTGAATTCGGCGCGAGCCGAAATCACTCGTTAGTCGGGGGGCCGATTTTCCGGTCACAACTTTCATGAATCGATCTACTACGGCATACCCGTCTGATTCGTCTTCAAAATAGGGAATCAAGAAAAAATCGTCGATGGGGAGTTCTTGTAGCTGCGCAAGCATGCGTCGGTAATCGTAGCCGATTGATCCATTTCGATGCTGAAGCATCCCGTACAAATCGAGGTCGGCCCGATCCGATCGCCATTCTTTGATTTTGTGAACAAGAAGCGACTGTGTTGCCTCTACTGGGGACCGCACTGCGAGAACAAAAACTACTTCATCAAACGTGGACTTCAGCAGATCCACCAAGCGTCCAAGGTTCGCTCGGCCAACCAACGTTTCGCTAATGAACACCGCGGTCCTCTGTGACCCACGTCCTTTCGCGACATGCGCCGCAATATCCCGAACTTTCTGCACGATGTTGTCGGGAGATTGAATAGCTGTTTTGCGACCAGCCTTTTTGCGTCCGTTTGGGTACAAATAGTCTGCGAGTTGACCGTGTTTGGTGATGCTCCCCGCTGCAGGAAACCACAGATCGCCCGACGGATAAATGACGTCCAACGGAAGAATTCCAGCTTGGTGTGCGGCAGAAAAGTAGGCGCCAATTGCGGTTGTCCCGGTTTTCATAGGTCCAACGTGAACAACTACTCGAGTAGTTGCCATGGTGAATCTCCTTTGTTACCAAGCATCGCGGTGAATCGTTACCGAGCGGAGACGGTGGGATTTGAACCCACGGCTCCCTAAAGGGAACTCCACCTTAGCAGGGTGGTGCACTAGGCCGAACTATGCGACGTCTCCCGTACCAGTCCATGTTACCCACTTATTTCCTGGGAGGTGATTCCAGTTCCGCGAACCAACGTTTCCAATCGTCGCGACGAGATTTCGAGCCCAAGAACTTTTTGAATCGGGCATTTGACTCGCGATAACGCTCGACTATCTCGCGTCTTTCCCCGGCCGTAAGCGCCCAGCGAGCGCTTTGTGCCTCGTTCTGAATTCGCCTCAGTGCGAAGTGATACACCCAGGCGGCGAGGTTTGAGAGGACAGGAATCGATCGAATTCTGGATAATTTCTGCTTGAGAAGCCCAATGCGCACAAGTTGCTCTTTCCCGAGAGACGCATTCAGGCGCTCGGAGGTTTTGGCCGTCGGTACCTGAATTCCCGTGTGTCGGGCAAATCGCTTCATGAGTGCGTCCGTCGAGTGGTCGTCTTCGAAATAGGGAAGGATTATCAACGTGTGGTCGTCCCCAGACCAGCGGTTCGCGTAAACGTCGTAATAGAAACGTTTTCGCGTGCCCCTCAGGATTTTGGCGTAATCGGGTCGAACGTAGTTTGGCGAGGTCCAGGATTGGACTCGATGCGCAATGAACGATAGAAGAGCCGCGCTTTGCGCTCGTGCGAAAAAAACAATCTCTAGTTCGTCCGCCATTTGCCGAAGACGCTTGATGATGTAGTCAGGAAACCGAGCCACGTTAAGCGCTTCGGCAACCAGCAAAATCGTGACTTCAGGCACATCGCGTTGACGTGCGTCAGCCACAATCTTCTCGAGTCGACGTTCAACGAGAGCGCCGCGACGTGTGCCCAAAAGTTCCAGTTGGGGATGTTTGGCGACATCTGATCGACTTTGAGGCCACGCGGTTCCCCCCGGAATAATGAGTGACTCTGGAAGTGGAGCGGAAAGAAGTCGCGACGACAGCGCTTCGGTCCCCGTTTTCATAGGACCGATATGCACAACAATGCGAACGCCGATGATTGTTCCTAGGAGCTGTTCGATACGGAACAAGTGTTTTGCGCAGCGGATTGACCCTTGATTCCGGTCAAAACTTCCCCGGATTCCGTTTGTTCCGCTTTATCTTCTATTTCAGATTCGATATCTGTTGCCTCTATTTCAGAACCGACCCCTGTTGCATCCTTGTCGAGACGGAACGGCGCGTCGTTGATAATTGCTGTAAACAGTGCGTCAGCCAGGTCTGGTAGCGGAGCAACCTTTCCGGCATATACCCCTCCGAGCCCAGTGGTGCTGGGGTACTGCACAAACATGATGTTCTCGCGAGGAATGTCCTTGAGCACCAGAGCCATAGCGACCATAGTGTCCAGGTTTGACAGCGAGTTCGACAATGTCATCGAGTTTGCGGCGACAGATGCGAGCCCATAGACCTTGGCCGGATCGAGCAACACGCCCTCGTCTTGAACCTTCCGAACAAGTGAAGAAAGATAGACCTGTTGTGAAGAGATGCGCCCAAGATCCGACCCATCGCCCACGCCGTGTCGCGA
>JBIIAK010000026.1:0-9265 GCA_044239945.1 Microbacteriaceae bacterium | reverse complement strand
AACGAATCCGTCAAGTTCTTCCAGTCGTCGAATCCACTGATCTGAACCAACGCCAGATGCATGGGCGGCCATGTCTAGTTCGGCGATGTACACATAGGCAACGCCCTCGCGATGAGCCGAAAAGAATGCGTCGATTGCCCCTAGCCGGTCTTCCCAACTCTTTGCGCTCACGTAGGGTGAGCCGCGCAAAATTGCCCGGGTCAGACCCGAGTCGCGGTATCGGGGTGATGAGATAATCGCACTCGGGATGTCCGGGTTCTGCTCCCACAGTGTCGCTACGGGTTGCCAGACCTCCGGGTCAACAGAATTCAACTCGGACAACTGGTTGATGATCTCTCCCGTCGCCGGATCGCGAATAGCGTATCCGACCATGCCTGTTTCTCCTGGCGCACGACCCGTCATGAGTGTTGTCAAGGCCGACGCCGTTGTCGTCGGGAAGCCACTGTGGACGTCAGAACGCCTGAGTGATCCGATACTTCGGGCATGTGCGGCACGCGCCGAAAGGTTCATTGAACCAAGTCCATCAACGAGAACGACTACCGTTCGACGGGATGGGGCCAACCGCAAAGAGTTTTCCTCAGCACGAACCGAAGCGAAAGCGCTTACCAACACGTCAGCGAGGCAACGGTCGTTGGGACCAACGACAGGTAAAATCGGGGACACTGTGAGCCAGACCCCTTCCTCTTCCGAGCGTATCGATGACGTTGACGTTTCCCACGAGATGCAGGGGTCATTCCTCGAGTATGCCTACTCTGTAATCTATTCTCGCGCCCTCCCCGACGCTCGCGATGGGCTCAAGCCCGTTCAACGCCGAATCATTTATCAAATGGCTGAGATGGGGCTGCGTCCCGAAAAGGGTTACGTCAAAAGCGCACGAGTCGTCGGCGAAGTCATGGGTAAGCTCCACCCACACGGCGACAGCGCTATCTATGACGCCCTCGTGCGATTGGCACAGTCGTTCAGCCTCCGAGTTCCCTTCATCGACGGCCACGGCAACTTCGGGTCTCTCGACGACGGTCCGGCGGCATCCCGATACACCGAAGCAAAACTGCGCCCCGAAGCAATCGCCATGACGGACAGCCTGGACGAGGATGTCGTCGACTTCGTGCCGAACTATGACGGGCAACTTCTTCAGCCGGACGTTCTGCCCGCTGCGTTCCCCAACCTCCTCGTCAACGGTGCTGCGGGGATCGCGGTCGGAATGGCAACGAACATGGCTCCTCACAACCTTGTTGAAGTCGTTGAGGCTGCTCGTCACCTGCTTACTCACCCCGATGCAACTCTCGATGACCTCATGGCATTCATTCCCGGTCCAGATCTTCCCAGCGGTGGAATCATCGTCGGTCTTGATGGTATCCGTGACGCATACTCGACGGGAAAGGGCGCGTTCCGCACCCGCGCACGTTCAACCATCGAACACGTGTCCGCTCGAAAGACGGCAATCGTGGTCACCGAGTTACCGTACTTGGTTGGCCCAGAGCGAATTATCGAACGCATTAAAGACGGCGTGACCAAAAAAAAGATTACGGGTATTTCAAACGTTGTCGACCTCACCGATCGCAAGAACGGACTCCGTCTTGTCATCGAAGTGAAGACGGGTTTTTCGCCGGAAGCTGTGCTGGACCAGTTATACCGACAGACGCCGCTTGAAGACGGTTTCTCGATCAACAACGTTGCGCTTGTCGCGGGAAAACCCGAGACGCTCGGTCTCGTTGATATGTTGCGTGTTTATATTGCCCATCGACTACAGGTCGTCACGCGTCGCTCGCGGTATCGCCTCGACCGAAAGACCGAGCGCTTGCACCTCGTCGACGGTCTTCTTCGCGCCATCGTTGATATTGACGCAGTAATTCGCGTTATTCGTGCTTCGGACGACGCAGCCTCCGCTCGACTCGAGCTTCAATCAGCGTTCGAGCTTTCGGAACTTCAGGCTGATTACATCCTCGAACTGCGACTGCGTCGACTCACCAAATTCTCGCGAATTGAACTCGAATCAGAACGCGAGTTGCTGGTGTCCGACATCGCCGCTTTGACCACGCTGCTGTCGAGTGAAGAGTCCCTCCGCTCGATGGTCTCGGATGAACTTGCTGACGTCGCGTCCAAATACGGTACTCCGCGTCGCACAACGCTGCTCGACGGCGAGGACGTGCCGGTCGTGGGCGCAATCGCGAGTCAGGGCCTAGAACTCGAAGACGAACCCTGCAGCGTCATTCTTACCGCGACCGGGAAATTGTTGCGAACGCCTAGCACATCTGAATTTCTGTCCACCTCGAAGCGGGTAAAGCACGATGCGGTTCGGGCGGTTGTCCGCACCACTACCCGTAGCGAGATTGGTGCGATCACGTCACACGGACGCTTTATGCGATTTTCACCAGTGGCACTCCCCTCGTCCGTCGGGGCAATTGGCTACGCGACGGGCTCGAAAGCCACCGACTACGTGGTTGGGCTCGCACCGGGCGAAAAAATCATCACGATTGTTCCCTCCTCAGATATCCCGTTGGCTCTTGGAACTCGGCGCGGAACCGTGAAAAGGATTGATCCGTCCAGCTTCCCGACCCGCGCAAACTTCTCGATCATTAATCTCGACGATGGTGACAACGTTGTCGGTGCGGACCTCGCCCCCGATGGACACGAACTCGTCTTCGTGACACTGGACACACAATTGCTGCACTTCCCCGCTGCCAGCGTTCGTCCTCAAGGGGTCGGCGCGGCTGGTGTTGCGGGAATCAAGCTGGCGGATAACGACGTTGTCGTCTCATTTGCAAGCGTTTCGGCTGACTCCAACCCTCTGGTCGTGACCATCACGTCCGCCGGCGCGACGTTGACGGGCGCCGACCCTGGACGCGCCAAAGTCACTCCTTTGACCGAGTACCCCGGTAAGGGCCGTGCAACGGGCGGAGTGCGCTCTCACACGCTGCTCAAGGGGGAAGTAGGACTGGCCCTCGCGTTCGTCGGCCCGGATCCTCGTGCCTGCGCTAACGACGGTACTGCCCGCGAACTGCCCAGCGAATTTGGAAAGCGCGACGGATCCGGGTTGCCATTGAGCGACGTCGTAACAGTGCTCGGAACTAGATTGCGCTAAACGTCGATTCGATCGCGATCAAGTGCGCCGTCAATGATGAACTCTCGGCGTGGCGCTACTTCGTTCCCCATCAATAGCTCGAACATCACGGTGGCCTTCTCGGCGTCATCGATGCGCACACGTCGAAGCGTTCGGTGCTCAAGGCTCATCGTGGTGTCTGCGAGTTGATCCGCATCCATCTCGCCAAGTCCCTTGTAGCGCTGAATGGGTTCTTGCCACGAACGATTCGCCCTGCGCAATGTGTCTAGGGTCGTGTGTAGTTCGGTCTCTGAATAGGTGTACATCACGTCATTAGCCTTTGAGCCGGGGTTGATTGCCACGATTCGGTGGAGCGGAGGGACAGCCGCATACACACGCCCTGCATCGACCAGAGGTCGCATGTATTTGAAGAACAGTGTCAACAGCAACGTCCGGATGTGGGCGCCGTCGACATCAGCGTCACTCATGATGATGACCTTGCCGTATCGGGCTTGTGATAGGTCAAAAGTGCGACCACTTCCGGCACCAATAACTTGAAGAATGGAGGCGCACTCGGTATTCGAGAGCATGTCGGCAATCGAAGCCTTTTGGACATTAAGAATTTTGCCTCTGATGGGCAGCAACGCTTGGAACTCAGAGTCTCGTGCCAACTTTGCCGTCCCGAGTGCGGAGTCCCCTTCGACGATAAACAGCTCGCTGCGGTCGACTTCGTCCGACCGACAGTCAACCAGTTTTGCCGGCAGCGTGGATGACTCCAGCGCGTTTTTGCGGCGTTGAGTCTCTTTGTGGGCACGAGCCGAAATGCGGCTTTTCATTTCAGCAACAATTTTTTCCAGCACGAGCGCTGATTGCGCCTTGTCATCCCGCTTTGTTGACGCGAACTTTTCTTCCAGAGCCTTCACAACGACCGTCGAGACAACTTGACGAATCGCCGGAGTTCCGAGAACTTCCTTGGTTTGTCCCTCGAATTGTGGTTCGGCGACTCGAACGGTCAGGACCGTCGTGAGGCCCGTCAAGATGTCGTCTTTTTCGAGCCTGTCGTTTCCCGCCTTGAGTCGTCGGGAATTCTTGTCGACCTCGGCACGCAGGACCTTTACTATCGCCTGTTCGAAGCCAGTCACGTGCGTTCCGCCTTTAGGCGTAGCGATTATGTTCACAAACGACTTGTGCACAGTGTCGTAACCCGTGCCCCAGCGAAGAGCGATGTCAACGTGGCAGGATCGTTCGACCTCTGTCGACACCATGTGTCCCGCGTCGTCCAGAACAGGGACCGTTTCGGTGTACGTTCCGTCCCCGGTCAAGCGCCACACCGAGGTCAGTGCCGCGTCGGGAGCTAAGTACTCGGTGAACTCGCCGATACCGCCGGCGAACGAGAACTCGTGTTGCTCGGTGGTGCCGGAACGTTCGTCCGACACGGAAAGCGACAATCCCGGGACGAGAAACGCAGTTTGGCGTGCTCGTGCGAGCAGCGTGTCAAGCTCAACAATTGATGATGCGCCAAAGATCTCGGGGTCCGGCCACCACCGAACGCGTGTACCCGTGACGCCTTTTTGCGCTTTCCCCACGATGCGCAACTCAGAGTCATCGATATAGGGCGTGAACGGCGAACTCGGCCCGTACCCCACGCTGTCGTCAAAGGTTCCGGGCTCGCCCCGATGAAACGACATGGCGTACGTTGAACCATTACGGTCAACGAATACGTCGAGGCGCTCGCTCAGCGCGTTGACAACCGACGCGCCGACACCGTGCAGACCGCCCGAAGCAGTGTACGAGCCGGAACCGAACTTGCCCCCCGCATGCAGCTTGGTGAACACCACTTCGACGCCCGAGAGACCCGTGCGCGGTTCAATGTCAACGGGGATTCCGCGACCCGTATCCTTGACTTCAACGCTGCCGTCCGCGTGAAGAGTGACACCAATTGAGGAACCGTGACCAGCAAGAGCCTCGTCAACCGAGTTATCGATGACTTCCCACAGGCAATGCATAAGCCCGCGTTCGTCCGTCGAGCCAATATACATACCCGGCCGCTTCCGAACAGCCTCGAGTCCTTCTAGGACACTGAGGTGGCGGGCGGAATATTCGGAGGACATTGACTAAACCTTCGCTAACGGGGACGTGTCCAACCCTAGGCGAGGGTTTGACGGCTCATAGTCAGGCTCTCCGCGACGGTGGACAAAATTTACGCTCATGGCGAAACGGGGTAACTTTCGGACAGGAATGTCCGTGTCTCGTGGTGGAATAGAGACATCGAAAGGAAGTCCATGACAACTACGCACTCCCCCTCTGAAACCGCCACCGCACCCGAACTGAGTTCACTCGATCGATGCGATTCATGCGGAGCACAGGCCTACGTGCGTGTTCGACTTCAGTCCGGTGAGCTCTTCTTTTGCGGTCACCACGCGAGCAAGGTCAAACCAGCTCTCGCATCGTCTGCGCTCGAATGGCTTGACGAAACAGACCGCCTCATCGCGGACCAAGCGGTATAGCCCCTTCACCTCGCGTTGCTGGGCGCGCATTAAACGGCTCCGTCGCTCGAATTATTGCGTAACCCGCTCGAAGGCTGACCACGTCCGGTCGTCCTGGAATTCACGCAGACGAGCGTCGTAGGCCGCAACCGCGAGATCTGAGAAGGCGAGTTGTGGCTTTTCAAAAGGTGACAGTGATGACGCCAACCACTCTGCAAGGTGCGGGTTCATCACAAGTACCGGACCAATCAGCGAAGTCCCAATGAAGTTGTGGACCCGAACCCCTTCGACGTGTGTTACCCGGTTGCGTCCGATGCCGCGAGTGGTTGTCATGAACCCTGGCAACTCAGGAGAACTAGAAACCATCGAGAATTGTGATTTGTACCCGACAATTGGCTGCACCACTCCGTCGAACGCCCCCATGACTTTGCCGGTGTAACGGTTGAACATCGCCACTTCAGTCGTGAAGTCAAAAATTCCCACTCCAGGGATGTCGTAATTCATGTCTGGGTTGACAATCCGCGAACCCAAGCATTCCATGGCGTTGTGTGTGAAAAGAAAATGAGTGCCCGATTGGATGAGTTCTTCAATTCTGGATTTGTGTGGCGTGAGCCGCGTAACTGCTTGTCTCTGGCCTTTCTCCGTCAGCGGTCCGAGATAAACCAAATCAACATCTCCCGAGACAAATTCGGGAGTCTCGTTCAGACCTGTGCGAACAACTCGTGCCGTAGGGATGCACCGTGCAAGGTATTCGATGTTCGCATTGTCCCCGTGTAAATTCGCAATCTCGGGATACAACATCTCTATCGTGAGAGTCACGATGTCTTCTCCGTCAGGCGTTTGCGTAGGGTCTCTTGGACTTTATCGCCCGTTACCTCGGCGTTGTGATTGCTGTGGAGATTGAACAGCACATCAACGTCGTCGAGTGGCACCAGATCTGCACCACGCGTTTCCGATTCAACCAGAACAATCCTCTCTGGGTCCACGCCCGCCAAAGCGAGTCGGAGAGCCTGATCATAACGACGGATGCCCCCAACGTAAATCGACTTAATCGAGGGTTGCGCAAGGAACTCGTAATCCGCGTCGTAAATCCATGCCGTGTTCTCAACCCCATCGAAGCGGTCGGTTGTTTCATCGATAGCGAGCAGGACAACCTTGTTGCCCGGTACAGACGCGATGTGTTCAAACGCTCGCGACACAGCAACTCCCACTAGTCCTTTAGTGAGTAATCGAATAAGACGAACTCCACCAATAGTTTCGTCGGCAAAACGGCTCGTCGGCGGCGTGAGCGATTCAACAACCGAACCGATCGATTGTGGTTCGACGTCAAGCAATCCAAGCGTCGCCGCCACAGCCGCCACGTTGTAGACATTCACAACGCTCTCGTTCACGAGGCGAATTTCTACCGTCTCGGCATTGACAGTGAGTAACCTCAATCCGGACGCGTTGTCGAGGGAAGAAACATGGGTGTCGGCTGAAGGGGACGTGAAGCCACAGTTTGGGCAACGAACGCGACCGATGTGGTTGAAACGCCAAAATTCCCACTCCAGTAGGTCGTCGCACAGCGGACAAATCGCTGCGTCCACAGCGGAACCACTGGGTTGGCGAGCCTCATCCCCCGTCGGGTCGACGCCAAAAAATACTCGCCGATGTGAATCACCGCCGATCGACGCGGCGATGAGATCATCGCCATTGAGCACGAGTGACGTTGCCGACGTTAACGCGGACGACAAGATCCACGAAACGAATTCGGGGTGGGCGTTTCGCTTGATCGAATCTCGGGTGAGATTCGTGCAGACCAGGATGTCCGGAACCAATTCTGGAATGACTCGTAGCGCAGAACGCTCATCCATCTCGAGCACCGCGACGTCACTTCGACATCGTCCCAAGACGGTGACTCCGTTGATGAGCGTCGCGACAATGCCGTCGCGGAGGTTCGAACCGACTCTGTTGCTGGAAACGCGCATACCGAGTGCTTCCAGAGCATCAGCGAGGAGATTGGTGGTTGTGGTTTTTCCATTTGTCCCCGTCACCACGATGACAGTGTTGGGGTGCTCGACAATGCCAAGAATTTCGGGGCACGCCCAGAGTGCGATGCGGCCAGGGACGTGCGTGCCTTCGCGCCCGAGCAACCGGAGGACTGTTCCGGCGAACTTTCCGAGCCATACTGCGGCGAGCGCGCGCAACCCATACCTCGGTCCGTGGCTATCGCCAGTTGCAGGGACCGCCGGTTCGGTCATTACTCGAGGAACTCGCGAATGGTGACAGAGCGTGAGGGGTGACGCAGTTTCGTCATGGTCTTTGACTCGATCTGGCGAATACGCTCGCGTGTCACACCAAAGGTCTCACCGATTTGGTCGAGCGTCTTAGGAATCCCGTCTCCTAGACCATAGCGCATGCGAATTACGCCGGATTCCCTCTCTGACAAGGAATCGAGGACCGACTCCAACGCGACCAGCAACATTCGATTTGCGACGGCGTCAAGAGGGACAATCGCCTCGGTGTCCTCGATGAGGTCTCCGAACTCTGAGTCCCCGTCTTCACCGAGAGGAGTGTGCAGCGAGATGGGCTCACGACCATACTTTTGGACCTCGACAACCTTTTCTGGCGTCATGTCCAATTCTCGGGCGAGTTCCTCAGGGGACGGCTCGCGTCCTAAATCTTGCAGTAACTGACGCTGTACGCGAGCCAGTTTGTTGATGACCTCGACCATGTGAACAGGGATGCGAATCGTTCGAGCCTGGTCGGCCATTGCTCGGGTGATTGCTTGGCGAATCCACCAGGTTGCATAGGTTGAAAACTTGAAACCCTTCGTGTAATCAAACTTTTCCACCGCGCGAATTAGACCGAGGTTTCCCTCTTGAATCAGGTCGAGAAACTGCATTCCACGACCCGTGTAACGCTTTGCTAGTGAGACGACCAGTCGAAGGTTAGCTTCCAGCAAGTGTCGCTTTGCACGCTCGCCGTCGTCGGCGATGATGCGATATTCACGACCTTCGCGGCTCTTCTGCTTGGCTCCAGAAAGTTTTGCCCATTTTTCCTCGGCAAACAATCCCGCCTCGATGCGAAGCGCGAGCGTGACTTCTTGTTCAGCGTTGAGGAGCGCGACCTTCCCTATCTGTTTCAGGTAGTCCTTGACGGGGTCGGCGGTGGCACCGGTAATCATTGTCGACACCGAAGGAATCTCGTCGTCACCCGAAGAAATGTGAATCGCGTCTGCGGGCAGAGTAGCGACAAGCGCAGTCTTGACGTCTTCTGCTTCCTCGTCCGTGAGTTCGATCACCTCATCGGAGGCGGGAACGCTCGTATCCTCAACTTCGATGATGTTGTCGTCGCCAACCACGAGGACGACATCGAACTCTTCGTCCCCGATTAGCTCTACGTCATCGATTGTCAATTCCTCTGAACCGGACGACGCTCCAACGACTTTTTTTGTCGGTGTCTTCGGAGCGGCCTTCGCAGGAGTCTTCGCAGCCGGTTTTGCAGGCGCTTTCGCCGCCGGCTTCGCAGGAGTCTTCGCTGGTGCTTTCGCAGCGGGCTTCGCTGGTGCTTTCGCAGCGGGCTTCGCTGGTGCTTTCGCAGCGGGCTTCGCTGGTGCTTTCGCAGCGGGCTTCGCAGCGGGCTTCGCTGGTGCTTTCGCAGCGGGCTTCGCTGGTGCTTTCGCAGCGGGCTTCGCAGCGGGCTTCGCTGGTGCCTCGTCTTGGGACTTATTTTTGCGACTAAAGGGGTTCAATGCGCT
>JBIIAK010000141.1:0-2745 GCA_044239945.1 Microbacteriaceae bacterium | reverse complement strand
GATCGCGCTGGCCTTCGCAGAATCTAACGACCGGACCGTCATCGTGACGGACGTGACTCAGGACAAACTTGACGCGGCACGTGATCGGATTGACGGCTGGCTAGGGGCTCGCGTCACGAAAGGCACGCTCTCCTCGGATACCCAATCAGAAACGCTCTCGCGAATCAGCACGACACTTGCGATCTCGGATTTCGCTGATTGTGATCTCGTGATCGAGGCAGTTTTTGAGGACCTCTCGGTTAAGAAAGACGTACTCACGGCACTGGAAGCCGTTGTTCCCGCAACGTGCATCATTGCCTCGAACACTTCGTCACTGTCCATCGAGGCGATGGCGTCATTCGCCAAACACTCCGATCGAATTGCCGGCATTCATTTCTTCAACCCGGTCGCCGCGATGAAACTCGTCGAGGTCGTACGTAACGACCGTCAATCCGACGTGACGCTCGCGACTGCGGTCTCGGTCGCGCAATCCCTCAGAAAAACACCCGTTATCGTTGCCGACCAGCCTGGATTCGTGGTCAATCGATTGCTGTCGGCGTTCCTCGGCGAATCATTGCGCTTGGTCGAGAGTGGGGTGTCACCCGACGCCATCGCAACAGCCCTCGCGCCACTTCGATTGCCAATGTCCCCATTTTCCCTCATCGATTTGATTGGTCGAACGGTGTCTCTCTCGATGTTGGAGTCGCTCTACGCGAGTGCTCCAGAGCGCTTCTTTGTCGGGAACGCATTACGCACCGTCACAGCCGCACCGACGTCCGACTCGTTGAGTGATGACCTCGCCACATTGACTCAGACCTCTCGGACCCTCTCAAGCGCTGACATTCACAACACCGTGGTCGATGCCCTTGCTCGCGAGATTCGGCTGATGATCGATGCCAACGTTGTTGCCAACATTGCCGACATCGATCTCTGCATGATTAATGGCGCCGGTTGGCCCGCGGCGATTGGTGGAGTGACACCATACCTAGACTCATGTGGAGCGAGCGAGCGAACAGCGGGCGGACTCTTTCATCCGACGTTGAACTTCGGCTAACGCTTCTTAGGTTTGCCTTTCGGAACCACCGTGCCGCTGAGTTGATTGATAATCTTGGCCGCAATCGAATCAGAGGTCAGTCCCACTCTCGCGAGGATGTTCCCCCGCGTGTCGTGCTCTAGGAACTCGTCCGGTAGGCCCAGTTCGTCAACTCCCGTGTCGACACCAGCATGTCGAAGCTCTTGACGAATCCGGGTACCGACCCCTCCGACGCGAATACCGTCCTCAATGGACACCACAATCCGATGGTCACGCGCGAAATCAACTATCGACGACGCAATGGGAATCACCCAGCGCGGGTCAACGACTGTGGCGCCAATCCCCGCGGCGTTAAGACGTTTCGCTACGTCGAGCGCAAGTGTAGCCATTGCCCCGACGGCAACGAGAAGAACATCGTGAGAAGCGTCCTCCCAAAGTACGTCGACTCCGTCACCCATTCGCCGGAGTGCAGGGATGCTCTCCACCACGTTTCCCTTCGGGAAACGCACGACGGATGGGCCATCTTTGATTCCGACTGCTTCGCCCAACTCTTCGCGCAGCGTCAAGGCATCACGCGGGGCCGCTATTCGAATACCGGGGACAATCTGCAGCATCGCCAGATCCCACATACCGTGGTGGGACGCGCCATCCGGGCCCGTTACGCCTGATCGGTCGAGCACGAAGGTCACCCCCGCCTTGTGGAGCGCGACGTCCATGAGCACCTGGTCGAAAGCTCGGCCCATGAAGGTCGCATAGACGGCGACAACCGGGTGCAGTCCGCCGAATGCCATCCCCGCTGCACTCGTCGTTGCGTGTTGCTCAGCGATACCGACATCAAAAACGCGATCGGGAAAAACTTCCGCCATTGCGGAAAGTCCCGTCGGTCGCAGCATTGCCGCCGTGATTCCTACGATTGTGTCATCCCGTCGAGCTAGCTCGACAAGTTCGTCAGCAAACACTGTGGTCCAGGACTGCCCGCCGCCGCCGTTTTCTTCGCCAGTGACGGGGTCGAACGCACCGACTGCGTGGAACTGGTCGGCTTCGTTGAGGCGGGCAGGCTCATAGCCTCTGCCCTTTTCAGTGATGACGTGAACAATGACAGGGCTGCCGTAATCCTTGGCCTGTTCTAATGCCCGTTGGACATCCCGAATGTTGTGGCCGTCGATCGGACCGATGTACTTGATGTCGAGGTTAGAGTACAGCGCTTCATTGTTCGTAAATCTCGAAAGAAACCCGTGGATCCCGCCGCGAATTCCTCGATAAACCGCACGTGCGGGTCCGCCAAGTCGTTTGGTGATGGCCCACGAAACCCGATGAAGGGTTCGATACGACGGTCGTGTGCGCACATCCGTCAAAAACCGTGCCACACCACCGATGGTTGGCGCGTAAGAACGACCGTTGTCATTGACGACGAGAATGAGTCGACGCGAATTGTCGTGCGAGATGTTGTTGAGGGCCTCCCACGTCATTCCTCCCGTCAACGCTCCGTCGCCAATGACCGCGATGACGTGCCGGTCCGACTGCCCCGTCATGTCATAGGCTTTCGAGATTCCATCCGCCCACGACAGTGAGCTGGATGCGTGGCTAGATTCCACGATGTCGTGAACCGATTCAGAACGCTGTGGGTAGCCCGCCAATCCCCCCGCTTCTCGCAGACGAGAGAAGTCGCGGCGTCCGGTCAAAATTTTGTGAACGTATGACTGGTGCCCCGTATCCCAGATAATCGGATCGTT
>JBIIAK010000140.1:0-2755 GCA_044239945.1 Microbacteriaceae bacterium | reverse complement strand
TCGTGTTCGGTGTCATCGGATGGGCATCGCTCACCGGAGCCAGTTCGACACCGGCAGCAATCTGGCAACTTGCCGTTCAGGCGTGGGCGTTGGGGCATGGCGTTCCACTTGAGGTCTCGCTCGGAGACACGTCAGCTGTGCTGGTTAACGAGATGGCAACTTTCACCCTCACGCTCGCTCCGTTCGCATTCGCCCTTTTGACGGCACTTCTGGGTCGTCGCGCGGGTCGCCGACTCGCCGGATCTGACGACGCGACCCTCGTTGTCGGTTTAATGGTTTTCTTCACGAGTGTCTTTGTAGCGCTCGCGTTGTTCAGTGGCCAAAGTTCGTTCGTTCAACTCGACGTCGCCTCGGGAACGGTGCGCGTGCTCGCACCCTTCATCGTCGGACTCTTTGTTGGATGGCGACCCTGGGAAGCCGATCGTTCGTCGCGGGCATTAATTCCTGAGATCCCGAACGCGTGGCGCGACATCATCGACACCGCACTGCGTATTGCAGGGACCACGCTGGCGGGGTTGGTAGTAATCGCATCGTTCGCGCTAATGGCTTTACTCTTGCTCGGGTTTTCGACCGAAATCGCGCTATATGAGTCGCTTCACACTGGAATTCTTGGCGGGCTGGTGATCACAGTCGCTCAACTCGCGTTTGTCCCAGTGGCGTTAGTCTGGACGATTTCGTGGATCGCAGGTCCGGGATTCACTTTGGGAATCGGCGCGAATGTTTCGCCATTTGCCACCACTGTTGGCGCGGTGCCCGCCATCCCGCTTTTGGGAGCCATACCCGAAACGAACACCCTTGGGGAGTGGGTCACCGTGCTTCCCGCGATGTTTGCGTTCATCGCCGCGACTCGATTCGCCGTCGAGCTCCGTTCCCGCGGTCCATTCTTTAACCCTCGTGACATTGCGGATCTTGGTCGTGTTGCCGTCACCGCCGTCCTCGTGGCAGTCGCCATCGCGCTGACCATGTTCGTAATCGGCTCGTATGCCGCGGGTTCAGCCGGGCCGGGCCGTTTTGCACAGGTGGGAATCGACCCCATCGCCGTTGGTCTCGTACTTGCGGGCGGGGTGTTCGCCGGAGCGCTCGCGGGACTGTTCCTTGGGAAGCTGGTTCGTGATTCGAAGGCGATGCGCGGCGCCTAGTCAGGAATCCCCAACCCGCTCCTCGGTAAACTGGTCGAATGCTGCGCGTTGTGTTTCTCATCTCGGGTCAGGGTTCGAATCTGCGCGCATTCCTGGATTCCTGTGCAGAGGGAACGATTCCCGCAACCGTCGTCGCGGTAGGTGCAGACTCAGAGGCGCCTGGGCTCGACCACGCGCGACACTTCGACATACCCACTTTCGTTGAACCACTCGAGCGCGGGGGTGACCGTGATGAGTGGGGCACACGACTTGGCGACCGGATTGACACGTTCACACCAGATCTCGTGATTTTGTCAGGCTTCCTGCGACTCGTGCCTCCAGCGTTCGTGCGCCGATTCGCCCCGATGCTTCTCAATACGCATCCCGCTTTCCTGCCCGAATTCCCTGGAGCCCACGCGGTTCGGGACGCGTTCGAGGCGGGAGTCACCGAGACCGGCGCGAGCGTTATCGTCGTGGACGAAGGGGTCGACACTGGTCCGATTTTGGCTCAGCGCCGCGTTCCCGTCATGGACGGGGATACGGAATCGACGCTGCACGACCGAATCAAGATTGTTGAGCGTGAGTTGCTCGCCGACGTGGTTCGCGACATCGCGAATCGCGAAACCGCGATTGAGGAGAACTGATGGTTTCCGCTCTTCCCGCCCCCGACCGTTCCCTGGACCGCATTCCGATTCGACGCGCACTTGTTTCGGTGAGCGACAAGACCGAACTCGTCGCACTCGCCCGCGCACTGTCAGAGGCCGGTGTCGAGTTGGTGTCGACGGGTTCGACGAGTCAGACGATTCGTGACGCGGGATTCGTTGCCCTGGAAGTCAGCGAGTTGACGGGGTTTCCTGAGTCGCTTGACGGTCGCGTCAAGACGCTGCACCCATCGATTCACGCGGGGATACTCGCGGACCTTCGTTATGACTCTCATGTGAACCAGTTGGCAGAATTGGGAATTGAGCCGTTTGATCTCATTATCGTGAACCTGTATCCCTTTTCCGCCACGGTCGCGAGCGGCGCTGACTCGACTGTCGTTGTTGAAAACATCGACATTGGCGGACCGGCAATGGTTCGGGCAGCGGCCAAGAACCACCACAACGTCGCCATCGTCGTTGACCCGAAGGACTATGCAGAAATCGTCGACGCTATTGCAGCGGGCGGGACGACGCTCGAGCAGCGTCGAGTTCTCGCTGGTCGCGCGTTTGCTCACACCGCGGGGTATGACTCTGCTGTTGCAACGTGGATGCAGAACGAGTACCCGCACGATGAATCGGGTTTTGCCCCCGCGCTGAGAATCGCGGGAGAAAAACTCGACACCCTGCGATACGGCGAGAATTCCCATCAGTCCGGGGCTGTTTATGGCGTTCATGGTGGTGCGGGAATCGCGCAGGCGACGCAATTGCACGGCAAAGAGATGTCGTACAACAACTTTGTCGACGCTGACGCGGCCGTTCGCGCAGCCTTCGACCACGCCGAACCAGCGGTCGCTATCGTCAAACACGCTAATCCCTGCGGTATTGCTGTCGGCTCGACAATTGCCGAGGCTCATGCTCGTGCTCACGCCTGCGACCCGGTCTCGGCGTTCGGCGGTGTAATTGCGTCGAACGGGGTTATCAGTAAAGCCGCGGCGG
>JBIIAK010000025.1:0-9352 GCA_044239945.1 Microbacteriaceae bacterium | reverse complement strand
GCGGCGATACTCGTCCGGAGAAATCCACATGCCATCATCGGGTCGTTTGCCGCGGACCACGTTATCGATGACCAGCGCCGATTCATTGCGGCGGTGAATGACGCAATCGCCACAGCCTCGGCCGGGTACATCGTGACGATTGGAATTCGTCCGACGTCGCCGTCGACCGCGTTTGGATACATCGAGTCGGGCGAGGCGCTAGAGGTGGACGGTGCGCGTCGCGCGCATCGAGTGGTTCGTTTCGTTGAAAAACCCAGCCTGGAGAAAGCAACCGAATATGTCGAGGGTGATACTCACTTGTGGAACGCAGGAATGTTCATCGCCAAGGCGAGCGTTCTCCTCGAAGAGCTTCGCGCGAACCGGCCGGACGTTGCCGACCCCATCGACGAGATAGCCGACGCGTGGGACACCCCCGAACGCTCCGCTGTTCTCGATCGCGTGTGGCCGACAATTCCCAAGGTCGCCATTGACTACTCGATCGCCGAACCTGCTGCGGAACACGGCCGCCTCGCCGTCATCCCCGGCGACTTTCAATGGGACGACGTCGGTGATTTCGCGTCGCTCGCCCGACTTCACACGCATGGTCGAGCGAATGTTCTCGCAACGCTCGGTGAAAACACGCGTGTCCTAAACCAGGGTTCCAGTGGCGTTGTCGTGTCGCATACGAAGCGCTTGATTTCACTCATTGGCGTCAAGGACATCGTCGTTGTCGACACACCCGATGCACTTTTAGTCACGACAGCTGCCCACGCGCAACGCGTCAAGGACATTGTCGAACAGATTCGTCAGTCTGGAGACGACACGCTTCTCTAGCGGTTCCTTAGAATTCGTCGAATAAGTCCGAAAAATCGGCGATTCGACTTTTTTTGTTGGTGTCGCCGCCGAAAACTACTGTTTCGCCGCTCCCGACAATAAGATAGGGACAGTCGTGGTGCCGGTTCAGGATTCGCTGGACTGAGACCACACCATCCAATGAGAGGAATCACCCTGTGAAGAACATCACATCGCGTGCCTGGACTGGGCTCGCACTTGCGAGCGCAGCCGCGGTCATCTTGACCGGTTGTGCCGCAGCACCCACAGAAACCGCCGCACCAGACGAGACACTCGACTACCTGGCGTGCGCCGTTTCGGACGAAGGCTCGTGGAACGACAAGTCGTTCAACCAGTCGGTATATGAAGGCCTCGAAAAGTCGCAGGCTGAGCTCGGAGTTCAAATCGCAGACGCCGAATCGGCGACACCCGATGACTTCGCGCCGAACCTTCAGGCCATGATTGACCAGGGTTGCGACATCACCATCGCTGTCGGATTCAACCTTGTCGACGCAGTCAACGTCGCTGCAGAAGCAAATCCTGATTTGAACTTCGTCACGATTGACGGATGGTCGAACGGTGCAACCAACCTAAAGCCCGTCAACTACGCCATGAACCAGTCGTCGTATCTTGCTGGCTACCTCGCGGCAGCTCAGTCGGAATCCAAGGTTGTTGGTACCTACGGCGGAATGCAGATTCCTGCTGTCACCGACTTCATGACCGGCTTCTACTACGGAGCGATGGCGTGGGGTGCCGACAACATGACCGATGTCACTGTCGTTGGCTGGGACCCCACAACCGAGACCGGTGACTTCATCGGTGACTTCGTCCCCAACTCGGGAACCTCGAAGACAATTGCTGCTGGTCAGATTGAAGCCGGCGCGGACGTCCTCTTCCCCGTTGGTGGCGACCAGTTCGGTGCAGTTTCCGAAGCAATCACCGAAGCCGGCATCGACGGACGCATGATCGGTGTTGACAAGGACATCGCCGCTACCTCGCCTGAGTACGCAGAATGGGTACTTTCCTCTGCCGAGAAGCGCATGACCCTTGCAGTGTTCGACATCATCAAGGCAATCGCGGTTGACGGCGGCACCTTCACGGGTGACGTTTACCTCGGAACGCTCGAGAACGGTGGAACGGCCCTCTCGGCAATCACCAACTACACCGGTGCAACCGCACAGGCCGACGTTGAAGCCAAGCTGGCAGAACTTCAGGCTGGCATTATCGACGGGTCAATCAACCCGCTCGGTTAGGCTTTAAAAAGCTAAAGTCGGGGGTCGTCGAGACACTGTCTCGGCGGCCCCCGTCCCATTCTCTTCAAGGATGAATAGATGAAACTCGAACTCCGCGGAATCACCAAACGATTCGGATCGCTCGTCGCCAACGACCACATCGATCTCATCGTCAATTCGGGCGAGATTCATGCTCTTTTGGGAGAAAACGGAGCGGGTAAATCGACGCTCATGAACGTCCTCTACGGCCTCTACATCGCTGATGAGGGTGACATCGTGCTCGATGGTGTGGTTCAGAAGTTCAAAGGGCCCGGCGACGCGATGGCGGCCGGAATCGGGATGGTCCACCAACACTTCATGTTGATTCCTGTCTTCACGGTGGCAGAGAACGTGGTGCTCGGTCATGAGCCCACCGGAATACTCGACACGCTCGACCTCGACACCGCGCGCAAACTTGTCCGCGAGATTTCCGATCGATTCGGATTTGAAATTGACCCCGATGCGTTGGTCGAAGACCTGCCCGTCGGTGCCCAACAACGTGTCGAGATTATCAAGGCGCTCGCGCGCAACGCCAAGGTCCTTGTATTGGATGAACCCACTGCCGTGCTGACCCCCCAGGAAACCGATGAACTCATGGGGATCATGTCGGGTCTCGCGAAAGCAGGTACTTCGATTGTGTTTATCACTCACAAATTGCGCGAAGTCCAGGCAGTTGCCGACCGCATCACGGTCATCCGCCTTGGCGCGGTCGTCGGTGAAGCGAAACCCACGGACTCCGCCGCGACACTCGCGACCATGATGGTCGGGCGTGCCGTTGACTTGTCCGTAACTAAAAAAGCACCGAAACGCGGCGACGCTGGACTTTCCGTCACGGGGCTCACGGTGATTGGCGACCGCAACAACAAGGTCGTCGACGATGTCTCGTTCGAGGTACACGCGGGCGAGGTTCTGGCGATAGCCGGCGTGCAGGGAAACGGCCAAACCGAACTTGCCGAGGCTCTCGTCGGATTACGAACTCCGAGTGCGGGTTCGATTCACCTCGGAAAAATGGACATCACACATTCCAGCGTACGCGAAGTCATTGATGCTGGTGTTGGGTATATCCCTGAAGACCGGTCTAAAAATGGTCTTGTCGGGGATTTCACGATTGCCGAAAACTTCATGATCAACCGCTCATACGGCCCGCCCTTTGCCAAGGGACTCAGTATTGACTTTGCCAATCGTGAACGCATCGCCGCGGAACTGATTGATGACTATGACGTGCGAACGCCGTCACAAGTGACGCTCGCCAAGAAGCTCAGTGGCGGAAATCAACAGAAAGTCGTTGTCGCCCGAGAACTCAGCCGCGAACTCAACCTTTTGATTGCGTCGCAACCAACGCGCGGCGTCGACGTCGGATCAATTGAATTTATTCACGAACGCATTATCGCCACGCGCGATGCCGGTAAACCAGTCGTCATCGTGTCGACCGAATTAGACGAAGTCACTTCTCTCGCAGATCGTATTGCCGTGATGTACCGCGGCCGCATCGTGGGAATCGTCGATGCGAAAACCTCGCGAGAGACTCTGGGACGCATGATGGCGGGAGCAACAGTATGAGCGACACAACGGAAACCGCAGCCGCCGGTCGCGGAGCTACCGTAATCCGAGAAATCATGTCGGGAGGCGCGACGCGAGCAGTTTTGTCCGTCATCGCCGGGTTCATCATTGGTGCGATATTCATGGTCTTCTCGAGCGAAGAATTCCTCGAGGCGGCGCAGTATTTCACGTCGCGGCCCGCTGACGCGCTCGGTGCCGCGTGGACCGCTATTGCGGAAGGGTATTCAGCACTGTTCCGCGGTTCGATATACAACTACAAGGCGGACGATATTGTCGCTGCCTTCCGCCCGATGACTGAGACCCTGCGATTCGCTGGCCCGCTTATTGCGTCGGGACTTGGTGTGGCTCTCGCGTTCCGCGTCGGATTGTTCAATATCGGTGCGAGTGGACAGTTATTGTTTGGGGCACTGTGGGCCACCTGGATTTCGACGCGAGTAGAACTCCCGTGGGGACTTCACCTCGTCGTCGCGGTTCTCGTCGCCATTCTGGGCGCGGCGGCGTATGGCGCCATCGTCGGATTCCTGAAAGCACGAACCGGCGCACACGAAGTGATTGTGACCATCATGCTTAACTACATTGCGGCTGGGATCCTCACTTTCTTCTTCCGTAGCCCGGAACTACTTCGCGAAGCGGAGGGAGGCGGAACACCCAAATCCGACGCTCCCGCCGAAACCGCACAATTGCCACTATTGCTCGGCCCCGAATTCACACTTCACGCGGGATTCATTCTCGCCATGGTCGGCGTGTTGGTTTACTGGTGGCTCATGGAGCGTTCCACCCTTGGATTCCGCTTTCGCATGGTCGGACACAACGCTAATGCCGCCCGCACCGCCGGAATCAATGTCGAAAGAACTTTTGTCCTGGCGATGGCCGCTTCGGGTGCTTTCGTCGGTCTCGCCGCCGCCAATCAATCGCTTGGAGTTCGCGCGGGGCTCACCCCCGACATCGACGGCAGTATCGGATTCGACGCCATCACGGTTGCTCTGCTCGGGTCCTCCACGGCACCCGGAGTGTTGCTCGCGGGCCTGCTGTTTGGCGCTTTCAAGGCCGGGGCACCGCAGATGCAGGTCATCGGACTTGCGCCCGAGATCACGGGAGTGGTTCAGGGCTTTATCGTCCTGTTCATCGCTGCACCGCCTCTTGTTCGCGCGATCTTCCGATTGCCCCCGCCTCAAAAGACCACGGTTATCGCGGACTGGTGGCACAAACTCACCTCGAGAGGCGGCGCAAAATGAACACCGTCGTGACCCCCGGATTGTTTTCACAGGTTGACGCATCGGTCTCGAAGAAGACTCCGTACCTCATGGCCGCTTTCGCGGTGTTCGTTCTGGTGGCCTTCGGTGTCGCCGGCAAAACCGAAGCGGTCGCCTTTCAGTGGTCAAAAAAAGACGACCTCTTCCGCCTGCCCGACTTTGTGGTTGCCTCGAACCTGGTCGGACTCTTTCTCGGCACACTACTCGTGGCGATCACTGTCGTGTCGTTCGTGCTGGTTCAACGTAAACGGGTCACGCCGTTGTGGCTCACCCTGACTTTTGGGTTGCTCGCGGTCGTTGCACTCCTGGCCTGGTTGGCGGCGGGAAACGCCCTTCCGTTCGCGTTCATTCTCGGGAACGCCGTGGTCCTCGCGGTGCCTCTCGCCCTCGGGGCGATGGGCGGAATTATGTCTGAGCGTGTTGGTGTCGTCAACATTGCCATCGAAGGACAACTTCTCACCGGGGCTTTTCTCGCGGCGGTCGTTGGGTCGCTCACCGACAACCTGTATCTCGGGCTCATCGTCGCGATGGTCGGCGCCGCATTGTTGTCAATGGTTCTAGCGGTGTTTTCGATTCGATACCTGGTCGACCAAATCATCGTCGGCGTCGTACTCAATGTTCTCGTCCTCGGAATCACCAACTTTTTGTACGCCCAGTGGCTCTCGAATGACGGTCAAAACTCGAACTTTCCCGGAACTTTTCCCATTATCCCCATTCCGGGATTATCGGCCATTCCGGTCATCGGGCCCGCTCTGTTCGAGGCGCGAATCACGACGTATCTCGCCTACGTGATCATTCCGGTTCTGTGGTTCATCCTGTTCAAGACCCGCCTTGGGCTTCGGGCACGGTCGGTCGGTGAACACCCGCTTGCCGCCGATACCGTCGGAATTAACGTTGCACTCACCCGTTTTTGGTGGGTGACGTTCGGCGGTTTGGTTGCTGGGCTCGGCGGCGCCGCCCTGACCATCGGTGCGGTCGGGGCGTTCGGTCGGAATATGTCCGGCGGACAGGGCTTCATTGCGCTCGCGGTGGTCATCCTCGGTCGATGGCACCCATTCTCGGCTGCAGCTGCAGCGTTGTTGTTCGGATTCTCGATTGTGTTGCGTGTCTGGGCAAACCAAGTGAGCCCAGGAATCCCCACGGACTTCATTACGATCGTTCCCTATGTCGTGACACTCATCGCCGTCGTCGGATTCGTCGGACGGGTTCGAGCCCCGGCCGCAACCGGTAAACCGTATATCAAGGGATAACCGTGTCGGACATCAACTGGGACGCACTTCGGGCCGCGGCAAACGAGGCCATGGGAAAGGCGTATGCGCCTTATTCCAATTTCCCTGTCGGCGCAGCAGCTCAGGTTGACGATGGCCGAATCGTGAGCGGATGTAACGTCGAAAACGCGAGCTACGGTGTCGGGCTCTGTGCCGAGTGCGCGCTCGTCAGCGCACTGGCCATGTCAGGTGGCGGAAAGCTTGTGGCCTTCACGTGTGTCGACGGTCACGGCGATGTTCTCATGCCTTGCGGCCGTTGCCGTCAATTGCTGTTCGAACACTCAGCGCCGGGAATGATGCTCGAAACTGTTTCGGGGATGCGAACAATCGATCAGGTGTTGCCCGATGCGTTCGGTCCTCGAGAGCTTGATGCATATTCTCTAACCGACCCCGCTTCGGGAACAACCTGTGAAGGATGCGAATGACCGCCATCGAACCGTTTGATGCGGTCGACCTCATCAAAATCAAGCGCGACGGGGGAGAACTGTCGACCGCGCAAATCGGATGGCTAGTTGACGCGTACACCAGAGGATACGTAGCCGACGAACAAATGTCGGCCATGACGATGGCGATTTTCTTGCGCGGGATGGTGTCGACGGAAATCAACGACCTCACGGCAGCGATGGTCAATTCTGGTGAACGCCTCGACTTCTCTGGATTATCAAAAATCACGACCGACAAACACTCGACCGGCGGAGTCGGAGACAAGATCACGCTTCCACTGGCGCCGTTGGTAGCAAGCTTTGGGTTGGCGGTGCCGCAACTGTCGGGTCGCGGACTCGGTCACACGGGTGGAACTCTCGATAAGTTCGAGAGTATTCCCGGGTGGCGGGCGAACCTCACGAACGCCGAGATGCTGGCGCAGCTCGAGTCCGTCGGCGCGGTGGTTTGTGCTGCTGGTTCTGGGCTCGCTCCTGCTGACCGCAAGTTGTACGCGCTTCGGGACATCACGGGGACTGTCGAAGCGATTCCCTTGATCGCGTCAAGCATCATGAGTAAGAAACTTGCCGAGGGCACGTCGTCACTCGTTCTCGATGTGAAGTTCGGTAACGGCGCTTTCATGAGCGAATTGGAACGAGCAAAGGAACTCGCTAACGTGCTCGTCCGCATCGGAAATGATGCTGGCGTTGAAACACGGGCGATTTTGACCAACATGAACACTCCGCTTGGTCTCGCTATCGGAAACGCAAACGAGGTGCGGGAATCTGTCGAGGTGCTCGCCGGGGGCGGCCCTGCCGACGTCATCGAGGTGACGGTGACTCTTGCCGAACACATGCTCGAACTTGCCGGAACGACGGGGGTAGACGTTCGCGCCAACCTCGCGAACGGCAAAGCGATGGACTCGTGGCGCGCCATGGTGAGTGCTCAGGGTGGCGACCCCGATGCTCTTCTTCCCGTCGCGTCGGAAACCCATGTTGTCACCGCCGATCGCGACGGAGTCGTGTCGCGCATGGATGCGCTCCCGTTCGGAATTGCGGCCTGGCGTCTTGGAGCAGGCAGAGCCCGGAAGGAAGACCCCGTCATTCACGCGGCGGGAATTGACCTCGCTGTCAAGCCGGGCGCTTCGGTGAAAAAGGGCGACGTCGTCTTTACTCTGTCGGCGAACGATTCCGCCCGTTTCGACCGCGCGCTAGAGGCGCTGGAGGGCGGTTGGGAAATTGGCGACAAAGTTGTCGACCACGGACCACTTATTGCCGAGGTCATCACCGGATGAGCCGCATCGGACTTCCCCAGGTAACGCCGGGCGACAGAACCACCCATATGTTCCCGGGGACCGACGTCACAACCGAGTCGCTTCCGAAGATCTCTTTACACGACCACCTCGATGGCGGGGTTCGCCCTTCGACCATCGTCGAACTGGCAGCCACCGAAGGAATCGAGATTCCACGCCCCACACCCGACGGCCTGAACGAGTGGGTGCGGGCCAACGCGGACTCGGGCAACCTCGTCGACTATCTTGCAACGTTCGCGGTTACGTTGTCGGTCATGCAGACGGCGGAAAATCTCGAGCGTATTGCGCGCGAATTCGTCGAAGACCTCATTGCGGACGGCGTCGTTTACGGCGAGGTTCGATGGGCGCCAGAACTTCACGGTGAGAACGGCCTCGACATGCGCGACGCGATTGACGCAGTCCAGCGCGGAATCGATACGGCGGTCGCGGAAGGCCACGCGGGCGGTAGTGCTACCCGCATCGGACAGTTGTTGTGCGCGATGCGTCAATCTGACCGTGCCGACGAAATCGCCGACCTTGCAATCGAATACAGGGAACGAGGAGTCGTCGGATTCGACATCGCTGGCCCCGAAGCTGGATTCCCGGTGTCGAGACTCGCCTCGGCATTCGCAAAACTGGACGAGGCCTGGGTTCCCCGCACAGTTCATGCTGGAGAAGCCGATGGCCTTCTCAGCATCGAAGGCGCGCTCATTGACGGACGCGCATTGCGTTTGGGGCATGGAGTGCGAATCACCGACGACCTGTCAATCGTTGTTGACGGCGCGGCAACCCACGTCACACTCGGACCGCTTGCCGCGTGGGTTCGCGATCGTCGAATCTCGCTCGAAATCTGCCCGACCTCCAACGTCCACACGAACGCTTTTAGCCGCTTCGGCTCGACAATTGACGCTCACCCGTTCGAGATGCTTTATCAACTCGGGTTTGCCGTGACCGTCAACACCGACAATCGTCTGATGAGTGGCACGAGTCTTTCCCGCGAAATCGCCAATCTTGCCGAAACCTTCGGGTACGACCTTGACGATGTGTTGCAGTGGCAACTGAATGCCGTCGATTCCGCATTCATTGCGAGCGACGACCGCGACACCCTGTCCGACTTCCTGATGTCGGCGTATACGCGCTAGCCGACTTCGCCGGAAACGCGCTGGTCGGTGTGGAGGCCTTCGCACTCGAGGTTCACCACATCAGCAGAACACGTGTCGCACATAATCGCACGGTGACGACAATCGAGGTTCGCACAATTGACGACCAAAGACGTAGCCGAACCGCAGACGTCACAGTCTCCGATGACCGTGGCGTCGGCACTGAAGTTGACCGTCATGCGCTCATCGAACACATACAGCGAGCCCTCCCAGAGGCCCTTGTCGCGGTAGGCCTCGCCGTATCGGACGATTCCGCCCTCGATTTGATAGACCTCTGAAAATCCGCGGTTGAGCATCGCCGCACTAAGGATTTCGCAGC
>JBIIAK010000139.1:0-2757 GCA_044239945.1 Microbacteriaceae bacterium | reverse complement strand
AATTTCCGCCGCCGAGTGCGCGACAAATTCTTCGACGGTTTCCCCCGTGGTGGGGTTAACGACTGCAATCGCCATGCGATGTTCTCCTATTTAGTGTGATCGGACTGGATGTTAAAAACTTCGGGGTGGCGCTCTAAGTGGAGCCGCGTGCGTCTGATGTGTTGTGCCACGATTTGTTCTGCGAGGTCGAGGTCTCCGTCTCGAAGTGCAGTCACCAGCATATGGTGTTCGCTGTGAACAATTCCGAGATTGTTCGTGTCGACAAGAACTGTGTACGCCCGCCGGTATGGCTGTGTCGTGTTCCACAGTCGGGTTCCGAGTTCCCCGAGCAAATAGGTCGGAACACGCTGGTACATACCAAGGTGAAACTCGCGGTCCAGTTGGAGGAATTCTTCGACGTTATTGGCGGTTTCCATCTTTTTCGCCAGTTCTTCGAGTTCGAGGATGTAGTCGTGGGTTATCTCGGGAGCGTTGAATCGAAGTAGAAGGGGTTCGATTCGTTCTCTGGTTTGGTAGACCTCAGAGCATTCGCTCGCGGTCAGGCTCGCCACCCATGCACCCGTGTTCGCGACCAGCCGAACCAATCCTTCGGTTTCGAGGGTTCGGAGTGCTTCGCGAACGGGGATCCGGCTGCCACCGTACTTTGCCGAGAGTTGGTCTTGAATGATGCGTTCGCCGGGGGTGTAGTCACCCCGAAGGATTGCGTGGCGTAGTGCCTCTGCGATAGAGAGGCTTGTCGTTCCGTGTTTTTGAGCGAGACCTGCCATAGTCATCTATTCTGCTGGCCGCATCGGATGCCAGAGGATTTGTGAGGCCGTCGCCTCGTATGCTTTACCGTCTGGGTAGCTCACCAATTCACACTGCATCCCCCACGGGGTGAGGAAATAGACCCAGCGCTGACCAAAGCTGGCGTTTTGACTTGCAACGATCTCGCCCAGCACTTTCACATTGCGTGATGTGAGATAGGCGAGTGCCTCGTCGATATCGTCGACATAGAAGGCGAGATGGTGCCCGCCAATATCGGAGTTCTTGGGTTGTGGCGCTTGCACGTCGGGTGTTTCCCACTGAAAGATTTCGAAATTCGGACCATTTTTGCAGCGAAAAAATCGAAGTTCCCGCATGACCGCTCGCGGATGAACGTTAAGTTGGTCGGCGAGCCAGTCGTCATCGCGTTCGAAAGGTCCGAGGCTATAGACCTTTTCACAGCCGATAACGTCGACAAAAAACCGTTCTGCTTCATCAAGATCGGGCACCGTAAAGCCGATGTGTTCGGTGCCGCGGAGTCCGGGAAGTGCCACGATCAGTGCCCCTTTGCCTGCAGATTGGATACACATCATCCTAATAGGAGTGCTTCATCGCGACAATAGCGAAATTTTTCGTGACATTGTATGCAATCTTGTATAAACTCGTGTTGACACCAGCAATCGTGGTTGCTCACCCCAGAGAAAGGCTCCAAGTGGCCCAGCACAACGACCTCAGCCCCCTCGCGCCGTGGATTGACGTGGTCGCGACCCAAGAAGACTGGGATTCTGCAGATCCACAGTTGCTTGCGACCTTTCTGGGTCAGTTGCACCTGATCCGGGCTTTTGAGGAAGCGGTCCTGCAACTCGCCGGAGAATCGTTGGTTCACGGGCCAGCACACTCGTCTGTTGGCCAAGAGGGAGGTGCAGTCGGGTCGATTGTAGGACTCCGTCCGACGGATTCCATCAATGGGTCCCACCGCGGGCATCACCAGTTCCTCGCGAAAGCGATTGGGTATGTTGCTCCGGATGGGTTGGACCTCAATAATCTGGTGAACCCCGACATTCAAAAAGTCCTCCACAAAACACTCGCCGAAATTCTTGGTCTCGCGCAAGGATTCTGCAAGGGTCGAGGTGGGTCCATGCACCTTCAGTGGCACGAAGCGGGAGCCTTAGGCACGAACGCGATTGTCGGCGGTGGAGTTCCTCTCGCTGCGGGCAATGCGTTTGCTCAAAAACGTGCGGGAACGACCGACCTGACGGTCACATATTTCGGCGACGGGGCCGTCAACATCGGTTCAGTTCTCGAGAGCCTCAACCTCACCTCGGCGTGGGACATTCCTCTCGTGTTCTTCATTGAGAACAATTTGTATGCCGTGTCGACCACGGTCGAAGAAGCAACTCGCGAGGTGCGACTTTCCGGCCGTGGTCTCGGTTTCGGAATTCTGTCGATTCGAGTGGACGGGATGGACCCGCTCGCGGTTCACCTCGCGATGAAAGAGGCCGAGGCTGTTGCGCGTGCAGGCGATGGACCCGTTGTCATCGAAGCAGAGGTCTATCGGTTCTTCCACCAAAACGGCGCATTTCCCGGCTCGGCGTTTGGATACCGAAGCAAAGAAGAGGAAGACCACTGGCGTTCGCGCGATCCGCTTCTGAAGGTGGCCGCCGAGATGGTGCGTCGAGGGCTAATCACCGAAGAGGGCGTCGAGGCTGTCCGCGCACAAGCGGTCGCTGCGATGATCGAAGCTACGGCGGAACTTGTCGAACAAGACCCCGATGCGAAAGCGGGAGTTCGACGAATCAAAACTCACCTATGGCCGGAGCCAACGTTTGTCGATGTTGGCGTTCGTGGGGACCTGTCCGAAATCAGCGGAGTCCGAACGCTCGATCGGCCGGGCTTCACGGGGGCTTTGCACGAGGTCAAGTTTGTCGACGCCGTCGCGAGTGTCATGGAGCGGCGCATGGACGAGGATTCGCGGATTCTGATCCTCGGTGAAGACATCCACAAACTCAACGG
>JBIIAK010000138.1:0-2770 GCA_044239945.1 Microbacteriaceae bacterium | reverse complement strand
GCTTGCGGCGATCAAGGAGTTCACCGGACGGTTTTCGAGACGCGAGTTGGGCCGCTGGTGGGACGCCGTGGAACGGGGACTCTCAACTGATGATCTGCCGCCCATGAGAGTCCGAGGTAACGGGCTGGCGACGCCTCGAAATTGGAAAGATCGCCACCCCGAGGCGTACGCTCGATTCGTGTGCGTCCGCGAATCGATGTCAACAATTTCCGAGAAGTTTTCGATTCCTATTGAAAATCTTGCTCTTCCCGAAATGATTCGTCGAATTTGTTTCGAACCACCCTCCGACGTCACGCCGTCCTCTGTCGCTCACTGGCTGCGCGATGCGGGGGCACGTGAGTGGCAAATAGAGTTGTTACATTCTGAACTGAGCAAATGCTTCGTCCGCGTGGCCGAGGACCCCACCGAGTTCCTGACCGCTGCGGCCGTTACCGACGAGTAATGTCGGCACGAAAAGACCAACCACCAGCGGAGGTATCGGCGTGACCAACGACGTTTTCTACATTGACGGAATGCGAAGCCCTTTTGGTCGCGCAGGCGCAAAGGGAATTTACCGCGACATGCGTGCTGACGACATCGCAATACACACGCTTCGCGGGCTACTGGCCCGAAATGTGTCAATTCCATTGGCAGAAATCGACGATGTTGCCATTGCTGCCACAACTCAGGAAGGCGAGCAGGGTCTTACCTTGGGACGAACGGTCGGACTCGCGGCCGGACTGCCCGTGTCCGTACCAGGGTTTGCGATTGATCGCATGTGCGCTGGCGGAATGACGTCCATGACTACTCTGGGATCGGGAATCGGTTGGGGGCAGATTGACATCGCGATTGCCGGCGGAGTTGAACACATGGGCCACTATCCGATGCAGTTCGCGTCGAAAGCAAACCCAGCGATGCTCTCAATGGGATTATTGACTGACGAGTCGCTAGCGATGGGCTTTACCGCAGAAATCCTGCACGACAACCTTCCCGCAATTACAAAGAGTCGAACAGACGCTTACGCCGAGCAAAGTCAACGTCGGGCTGCGGCCGCCTATGACGCGGGCTTCGTTCAACCCGACCTCGTCGTCATCGAGACGAGCAACGGTGTTGCGGACACCGACGAACAGCTTCGACCTAGCACAACACTCGATTCTCTAGCCTCTCTTGGCACTCCGTTTCGCGAAAACGGCAGAGTGACGGCGGGAAATGCTTCTCCGCTTACCGATGGCGCAACCATGTCACTTTTGGCTGGCACAAACGCTGTAACTCGATTTGGGCTCAAACCCAAGATGAGACTTGTCTCTTACGCGTTCGCGGGTGTCTCACCCGATGAAATGGGTCTTGGCCCAATTCCTGCAACAGAGAGGGCTCTCGCAAAAGCCGGCCTCACCATCGCTGACATCGGCGCGATTGAAATCAACGAAGCGTTTGCCGTTCAGGTCCTCGCATTCACTGACCACTTCGCTATCGACCAGACCTCTGAGAAACTAAACCCATGGGGAGGCGCAATTGCTTTTGGTCATCCTCTCGCCAGTTCGGGGGTTCGCCTCGCGATTCAACTTGCTGCGCAATTCGACGCTGACCATTCGATTCGATACGGCATAACGACGATGTGCGTCGGCTTAGGTCAAGGCGGCACAATTGTTTGGGAAAACCCCCACTTCCGCAAATGATTGATTACCCCTTGGAAGAGTTTCCCGTATTTGCCGAGTTGACCGAAGCCCTCAGCCCAGGTGGCAGACCTGTCGGCATCTTGACGCTGACCAACCACGATGATCGGCGTCCAGCGACCCTCGGTCCCCTGGGTCTAGCGCGACTGGGGGAGGCGCTCGACGATATTGCCGCCCGCGCAAATGCTTTCGCTGCGCTCATCGTGACGGGTAACGGCAAGACGTTCTGTGCGGGCGCAAATCTCGATACCCTCGCAGCACCTCGGCATTACGGCGATGCCCTGCAACTCGCTCAAGAAGGCCACCGAGTTTTGTCAAAGCTGGCCAACCTCGGCATTCCGACAATCGCCGCAATAAACGGCACAGCCCTTGGTGGGGGCCTAGAGCTTGCGCTGCACTGCACCCATCGCATCGCTCACGACGGCCCGATTTCGCTCGGACTACCGGAAATCGGACTCGGGCTTATTCCCGGTTGGGGCGGCACGACGCTGCTGCCTCGGTTGATCGGGCTTGAGTCAGCACTCTCTGTGATGGTCGACAACGCAATTGCGGGAAAAACTCTGACACCCTCTGAAGCCTTCGAACGCGGAATAGTCGATGTGGTTGTGTCCGACGCGGTAGAGGGTGCCCTCGTTGTTGTCGACTCGATGCCAAATCTCAATCGATCACATCACACGGTCAACGTCGCGGTTGCCGGCAAATTGATTGATGCCACTTTCGACCGTTTCGCTGCCCGTGTGGGGAACCCTATCGACGCACTTACACACATTCAACGAATTCTTCATCATTCTTTTGATGCAACTCAAAGTGAATCCTTTGAAGCAGAAGATGCCGCGCTCGCCGACCTCATGACGTCTATAGAGTTTCGAAGCAGGTTGTATGCGTTTCGCATCACCAGTGCAGCGCACAAGACGCCGCTCTCGACTCCGGACGTTACGCCTCGAGAAATCCGTCGTGTTGGTGTGGTTGGCGCTGGGCTCATGGCGAGTCAGATCGCGCTGGCCTTCGCAGAATCTAACGACCGGACCGTCATCGTGACGGACGTGACTCAGGACAAACTTGACGCGGCACGTGATCGGATTGACGGCTGGCTAGGGGCTCGCGTCACGAAAGGCACG
>JBIIAK010000137.1:0-2805 GCA_044239945.1 Microbacteriaceae bacterium | reverse complement strand
AGCCGGACTTAATGACGTCCCCAGAGCCGGGGATGACCGTCGCGGTGCTTGCGTCACGACCAACAAACGGTGTGGGGAAATCGACAATCGGCGGCGAACCGAGGACGCCGGATACTGACACAAGGCTCGCTGAACCCTCCCCGAAGGGGTTTACGCACGTGCTGCTCGCGGGCGCGCATCCCACGAGGGCGACAGCAGATAGGGCGGCCGCAAGTGCCAGTGAAACGGGGCGAGCAGTGAAACGCACGGAAACCTCTTTCGACATCGCCAGTCTATTCGCCGAGTCGCCGAGCGTTCTCAGCGAGAGCCTCGGCGTCACGCACGGCACGGCGCAGGCGCTTCTCTGATTGTTCTCGATCGCCCACGGCTCCGGGCGTCCACGTGTCAATGTCGGAATCGTCAAACTCGGGTTTTGTGCGTCGCTGTGCCTTAGGTGGGACGACGCCGGGCGACAAGCGACGGCTCGTGATGAGGAAACCGGTGTGGGCAACCATGCGGTGGTCGGGGCGAACGGCGAGACCCTCAACGTGCCATCCACGAACCAGCGTCTCGGTCGATTCGGTGCGCGTGAATCCACCGTGGTGCCGAATCGCTTCAACGGTGCGGGACATCTGTGTCACCGTCGCGACGTAACAGACCATGACGCCCCCAGGAGCAAGAATTTCACCCACCGCATCGACACATTCCCATGGAGCCAACATGTCGAGCACGACGCGATCGACTTCGCTCGCGGTGAACGCACTGGGAAGCGCTTCGACGAGGTCCCCGACGATGATGCGGTGATTGGTCGGCTTGTCACCGAAATAGGCTTCGATGTTCGCTGCGGCAATCTCGGCAAATTCCTGACGCCGTTCAAACGAGGTCACCGAACCGGTCTCGCCTACCGCCTGCAGCAACGCCAGGCTCAGAGCGCCACTTCCAACGCCGGCTTCGACAACGATCGCACCGGGAAAGATGTCTCCGAACGTGACAATGTGAGCCGCATCCTTGGGATACACAATCGCGGCACCGCGCGGCATCGACATCGCGAAATCGGTGAGCAGAGGACGAAATGCGAGGTATTCGGTGCCGTGCGAATTCGCGACAACCGAGCCGTCGGTCAATCCGATGAGGGTTTCATGAGAAAGGACACCGCGATGGGAATGTAATTCGCCACCCTCGACGAGCGACACGGTGTGATGACGACCTTTTTCGTCCGTCAGTTGGACGCGGTCGCCCCACTGGAACGGGCCACGACGAGGTCGTTTCACGCACGCGCCTTGGCGAAAACCTCGCGAATGTGCGACACGTCACGACCGACCATCGTGTGCCAAATCGTGTAGTTCTTGCTCTCGGGAAGCGGAACGTGGAGGGGAAGGGCGATAGTGACTGCGCCCGCCGCAACAGCACTCGCTGAGCCCGGCACAGAATCTTCCAACGCGACACATTCGATTGCATCCACACCGACCAGCGCCGCCCCCATGACATACGGCTCGGGGTGAGGTTTCGAATGGGTAACGTCTTCGCCGCAGACGACTCCCGCGAAAAGACCGACCTCGTCAGCAACGAAGTTCGCCGTCGTGCGGTAGGACATCGTCACAATGACCTGCGGAATGCCCGCGTCGTGGATGCTCCGAATGAGTTCGAGCGCACCCGGTCGCCACGGGATTTGTCGTGCATTCATTTCGTCGACTTCGTCAACCATGCGCTTGACGATTGCGTCTACCGGCATGTCAACACCGCACTGTTGCAGGTGCTCTGCTGCGTTGCTCAAACCAGCACCAATCAGGGCGAAACCATCCGCTTCTGACCATGTGCCACCGAATTCTTCGACGAGGCGTTGCTCTGATAAAAGCCAATACGGCTCAGAGTCAACAATTGTCCCGTCAAGGTCCCACAACACGGCCTGGGGATTCGTCGCACTCACGTCGTTGAGTCTAGACGCGTCTATTGTTGAAGACGAACAGGAAGGTCATCGATGTCAGTGTTCTCTGCGAAAACGGGTCGCCCCCTGATCGTTGCCTTCGAGGGGTGGAACGACGCCGGAGACGCCGCCACGAGCGCGGTTCGCGCGGTCATCGCCCGATATGCACTTGATTCGACATTCTCGGTCGACACCGAGGTCTACTACGACTATCAGCAGGTCCGCCCGACCATCGAATTCACTCCCGACGAGGGACGCCGCATCAACTGGCCGACCGCCACACTGTTTTCTCCCACCGACATCTCGACCAGCGTTCACGTGTTGCTTGGGACCGAGCCGTCACGGTCGTGGCCCACGTTCGCCGCGACCTTCCTTGACGAGGCCCTGGCGGCCGACATCACCGGCGTCATCGTGGTGGGCGCGGCGCTCGCCGAAGTCCCCCACACTCGACCAATCGAGGTGGGTCGAACGAGCGACAACGCGCAGGTTCGCGAGCTGTTGGACTGCGAACGCTCGCAATACGAGGGACACATCGGAATCACGACGGTGATCGCACAGTTCGCCGAGCAGGTCGGTATTCCGACAGTGTCGTTGTGGGCGGGCGTCCCCCACTATGCGCTTCACTCACCGTCACCCAAAGTGACGCTGTCGCTCATCACGGAACTCAACACGATTGCCGAGCTCGACATCGACCTCACTGATTTCGAGACGCAAGCGAAGGACTGGGAAGAGTCGGTTGACGAAATCGCTGAAGGCGACGAGGACATGAGCGACTACATTCAACGACTCGAAGAAGACCGCGATGCGGCGACAGGCCCAGAGGCGTCGGGTGATGCTATTGCCGCCGAGTTTGAAGAATTCTTGCGGAAGAGCGACGAGGGCCCGAAGGGCCCCTAAGGCTG
>JBIIAK010000136.1:0-2819 GCA_044239945.1 Microbacteriaceae bacterium | reverse complement strand
CAGATGTCGACGGTATGCCTAGATCGGAAGCCTTTTTGTCGGCCATGGCAAGTAAGCGTCGAATCCGACCTGCTACAGCGTCTTTTGTCATGATTGGCGTGGCGTAGTGACCGAGTTCGTCCAGACTCGCCTCGCGATTGTCCAGTCTCAGCCGCCCGGCGTATGCGAGATGGTCAGGGATATCAGAGCCGAGGATTTCGAAAGCTCGTTCGACCCTGGCGCACGCCGCAACAGCGGCTTGTGCACTGCGACGAAGATTGGCGTCATCGAAATTCACCAAGCGGTTCGCATTTGCACGAACCTCCCGTGTGGCACGCGCTTCACTCCATTTCTGAAGGCTTGTGGTCGCTCCAATGTAGGTCAGGAACGCCGAAATCGCCTCAGCATCACGGATGATTACTCGGAAACCACCGCGAATGTCACGGGTCTTGGCGGTTATTCCGCAGCGGCTACATGCTCCGACAAGTGCCATCGCGGCCTCGTTGGTCGGTGCGACGATTTCGATGGTTTGGCTTCGCCCCGGGTCAGACACAAGTCCACGGGCCAAGAAGGCGCCGCGCAGTACACCGACGAGGTCACCGATTGGAGCCGTTGTGAGCTTGTTGGGCAGGCCTCGAACAGGACGCCGTCTCGTGTCAAGCAATCCCGTTGTTAAAGCGAGTTGATCTGCTCCCTCTGTGATGAGTACTCGAACAGTTTCAAACTTTTTGTTTGCGTTCGCGGGGATGACCTTTGCTGTTGATGGGACTCCGAGCAGGATGTGGGTGAGATGACGGACCCGTTGGGCGGAACCGGCATGATCAAGCTCGATTTCGACCGCAAGTTTCCCGCTAACGAGGTGCAAACCGCCGCCGAAACGAAGGATGGTCGTCAACTCGGCGAGGCGCGTGGAAGGCGGTGCGTCAGGAAGTCCGAGCACCTCGTCTTTCACGGTTGTCGTCAATGACATTCTGGCGAAATCCTTTTCTAGTCGCGACCGATGTCGCGGTGTTTGCGAGTGACCGCTACCCCGGGGATTGTCCCGATGCGGCGAGCAAGTTCTTCGGCGATGGCCACACTGCGGTGTTTGCCACCTGTACATCCTATTGCGATGGTGGCGTGCCGTTTATTTTCGCGAATGTAACCACGAAGGGTGGCACTCAGCATGAGGACAAGACCGTCGAGATATTGTTCGACGTCCGTCTGACCAAGGACGAACGCTGAGACATCGGGGTGCAACCCGTTCTCGTCACGCAGACTCTCGGTCCAAAACGGGTTGGGAAGAAATCGAACGTCCCCCACGATATCGGCGTCTGCCGGAAGGCCGTGTTTGAAGCCAAACGACTCAATAACGACGTTTACCTCTGCACTGTCATCAGAGCGGAACGTGTCAAAAACTAACGTGGTGGTTTGGTGGGTATTGAGACCGGTGGTGTCAATTATCACGTCGGCATGTCCACGGAGGGTGTCCAGACGGGCTCGTTCAGCCTGGATGCCGTCAATCAGAGTTCCATCGCCCTGTAATGGGTGCGGTCTGCGGACGCTCTCGAAACGTTTGATGAGCTCTGCATCCGTTGAATCGAGAAAGAGGACTCGAAGGTTCGTCTCGGCTCGAAGTGTTTCGATGAGCGGAGCGAGTTCCTCGACACTTTCTCCACCGCGAACGTCCACCACCACCGCCAATCGGTTCAGCCCGCTTCCTTTGGTGGTTGCGATGTCCACGAGTGCCGGCAACAGTTGTGAAGGAAGATTATCAATGACCCGCCAGCCACCGTCTTCGAGAGCGTTTGCGGCAGTCGATCGGCCCGCTCCAGACATTCCGGTGACAATGATGATGTTCGCGACGCGGTCGGTCATGGTGTCTTCAGACTACCCGCGAGTTTCAGCCGCGTTGAGAGAATCGAGAATTCGTTGAGCCGTATCGTTTCCGATTCCGGGAACCTGTATCAGTTCACTTTTCGTGGCCGCACGAACGGCGGTGGGGCTTCCGAAGTGCGCAATCAACGCTTGGACGCGCTTCGGTCCAAGCCCGCCCAACTCGCTGAGGGTCGATGTCAACACCTTCGTGCGTTTCGACTTTTGATAGCGCAAAGCAAACCGGTGCGCTTCGTCGCGGGCACGCTGAACAAGGTACAACGCGTCGCTGTCGCGTGGCAGAATCACCGGGTATTCGATGTTGGGGAGCCATAGCTCTTCTAGTCGCTTGGCCAACCCGACGACGGCCACGCCATCCAATCCAGATTCACGCAGTGCGCGGGCTGCCGCGTTGACCTGCGGTAGCCCACCGTCAACCAAAATCAACGTCGTCGGATATCGCATCGTTGGACGTTCTTCCGCCAAGCGCACGAGTCGACGCGAAATCAACTGATACATCGCTTCCGTGTCATCTCGAGCAGTAGCGATACCGTAATGGCGATAGTCATCTTTGACAGGCAGACCGTCTTCGAATACGACAAGAGAGCCCACAATATCGGTGCCACCGAGATGCGAAATGTCGCAACATTCGAAGCGCAGAGGAGCCTCAGGTAAACCGAGATTATCCCGAAGGTCTTCGAGCGCACGCGACCGAGCGACGAAATCATGGGCCCGGTGTAGCTCGTGTTCGCCCAGAGCCAGCATCGCATTCTTTGTCACACTCGTGAGAAGCGTGGCGCGGTCACCGCGTTGGGGAACCGCAATTCGCACTTTCCCCTTTAGTTT
Source organism: Microbacteriaceae bacterium (assembly GCA_044239945.1). Lineage (GTDB taxonomy): Bacteria > Actinomycetota > Actinomycetes > Actinomycetales > Microbacteriaceae > MWH-TA3. The sequence goes on along the minus strand of JBIIAK010000136.1, from coordinate 140 downwards.
GGCATCCAAACGTCGAAGCGTGAGTGATTCCGAAAGAACGTCAGATGATTGAGGTTCGAACGGAACGTCAATCAGTGCGGGCGGCGGGTCCAACTCGTACACGTTTTCAATCGCCTGTTCCAGAATCGTTGCTGGATCCA
>JBIIAK010000135.1:0-2840 GCA_044239945.1 Microbacteriaceae bacterium | reverse complement strand
AATCACCAAGTCTGGCGAGCCAACCGAATAGGCAGTTTGAACGAAGTATCCCCCGAGTAGCGCGGCCACAATGAGTCCCGCCAGACAAAGAATCATGAGTGCGTCGACCTGATTGGACTGCCAACGATTGATGAGCACCTTGGTGATAGTAACCACAAATCCGAAGAGTGTCCCCGCTGCCACAATATAAAACATTGCGCGCAGGCGCTGACGAAAAACCAGGAACGCGGCCACGACTACAGCAATCACCGCAGCAAGCAACCACATGATGAACAAAAGTTGTTCTTCTGAAAGTGCGCGCTCAAATGCGTACACCGCAGAAAACCCCACGAAAATGGCGATACCGAGAACGGCCAGCGCGATGCTCCCCCGAACCCGAGCATCGGGCGCGATTCCGTTGACGCGCGAGTTGATGACGTTAGTCAGTACCATCGCGACCACACCGAGCGGCTGAACCACGATGAGAGGCGCAAACACGAGCGAAATCAGCTGGATAACGATCGCGAGGGTCAGAAGCAGTGTTCCAAACACCCATGATGGGCGCCGAATCAGCAATACGAGTTGCCCCAACGAAAGGCCCGATTTTGCTCCAACCAAGTGTGTTCCATCGACCTTCGAGACCCCACGGTGTTGCAGTTGTGCACCGATGGACAGAAACACGGCGCCGAGCAGAGCAATGGGAATTCCGATTGCCTGGTACGGAGTCAACGAGATCTGTCCAACCAGATTCGAAAGTTGGTCGTTCACCTCTCTAGGGTACCGACATTAGGCTGGGGCGGTGCGTATTCGGGACATCGTCATCACGGGAAATCCCGTTCTTCACCGCTCCTGCACCAAAGTTGAGCACTTCGATGACCAGCTAAAAGACTTGGTTCAGGACATGTTCGCCACCATGGAACTCGCCCCCGGTGTCGGCTTGGCCGCACCGCAGGTTGGGGTGGACCTCGCCCTGTTCGTCTACGACTGGGTTGACGAAGACGATATTCAGCACCGCGGCGTTGCCATCAATCCGATGTTATCGATAGAGCCATTGCCAATCGGGCCTCTCGATGAAGAAGAAGAGCTGGAAGGTTGCTTGTCTGTCCCCGGTGAGCGGTTCCCGCTTCGCCGGAGCGACCGTGTCACCCTCACCGCGACCAACCTGGATGGAAACGAGTTCACCGTCCACGCAGATGGGTGGCTCGCCCGCATATTCCAACACGAGTTCGACCACCTGCTCGGCGTCCTGTATGTTGATCGCCTCGTTGAACCACATCACACAGAAGCGCGCGATGCAATTAATCAACTCGGATGGGGTGTTCCCGGGTTCTCGTGGCTACCAGGCCGCGACCATCTCGAAGACTAAGCCGCCCACCCCACAGCACGAAGAATTGCGGCCGCAGCCGCAGCAGCGAGCACGACGACAATGAATGGGGATCGAATCCACAGCAACACGGCACCAACGACGAGCGCCGCGACTCGCGCATCAAGAATGATTGCGCTTCCAGTTGCCACAGTCTGAGTCGCAACAAGAGACGCGAGCAGCGCTACCGTTAATGCATCGCTAATCCGCTGAATTCTGGGGTGCGCGGCAACAGTTGCCGGTACGAGGTACCCCAGCAGTTTCGTTCCCATAACGACGGCCGACGCAATTAGAATCGTGGTCCACAGAGTCACGCGTGTCTCCGTTCGGCCAGCAACGCCATGATGATTCCGGCGGCCGCAGCGATGAGAACTGGAAATCCTGCCGGTGCCGTCGGCACAGTAAAAACCGTGATTACGGCTGCTACTGCCGCGACGGCGGCGGGTTGTCGAGATTGAATCCGAGGCCACAATAACCCTAGGAATGCGGCCGCAGCCGCGGCATCCAATCCCCATGTCCGTGGGTCACCCAGCGCGTCTCCGAGGATCGCGCCAACCGCGGTCATGGCGTTCCACCCCACGAAAATTGCGGCCCCTGTGAGCCAGAAACCGATTCGCTGGGCGCGAGGCTCGCTTTGGGCAATCGCTACCGCGGTGCTCTCATCAATTGTCCAGTGACCAGCCAGCAGTCGCTTCCAGAAACCGGGCCCGACCACCGACGACATTCGAACCGCATACAGCCCGTTGCGCACGCCCAGTAATCCGGCGGCCGTGACGATGCTGAGTCCCGGCGCACCAGTTGCCACAAGACCAATCACCGCGAACTGCGAGCCTCCCGAGAACATGAAGAGTGACAAGACTTGTGCCTGCCAGAAATCAAGACCCGAGGCGACCGCCAGCGCGCCGAAAGAAACTCCATACAGCGACACTGCCGCGGCAACGCCGAGCGACATGCTCACCGACGCCCGCACGGCGGGCGTGGTCACGATTCGGTCTCGGGTTGTTTCGGGTCGGTCGCGTACCGCAACATCGGGAACGATGCGGTGATCGTGAACCCGACCCCCGGCACACGCTGACTGTGCACGATTCCGTCGAACGCCTCGGCCCGACTTCGCATTTCGAGAAGACCACGACCGGTGTTTTTCTCAATTAGCGCTTCCTGGTCGCTCTCGATTGTCACGCCCTCTGGCACCTCGTCGCCCGCTTTGAGGGCTCTTCGCGTTCCAGTCCGCTCACCGTCATCATTGATTGTGATCGACAGGCCGTGTGGACCCCACGTCATCACAACGTCGACCTCTGTCCCGGCACCACCGTGTACTCGAGCGTTGTCAATCGCTTCGGTGATAATGCGGAACAGTGCGAGTTCAGCCGATTGCGAGAGTGCGAAACGGTCCCCAATCTCTTCGAGGTTGACAATCAGTCCTAGTTCTTCCGCCTCGGCGAAGAGGTGGGTGATGGAGTCCAGAGTTGGCCAATCCTTGACGGATTCGTAGCCTTGT
>JBIIAK010000134.1:0-2848 GCA_044239945.1 Microbacteriaceae bacterium | reverse complement strand
GCGAACTCATCGAATCACGGGCCTGGATTGCTGATCCGGGAATCGAAATCCCCGAAGCCGCGGCGAATGTTCACGGATTTACGACGGAACGCGCCCGCGCCGAGGGTCGCCCCGCCGCCGAGGTGGTTTCCGAAATCGTTGATCGACTTCGCGAACTATTCGCCGAAGGAACACCAGTTGTCGCCTACAACGCGTCTTACGATTTCTCGTTGTTGCACCACGATGCGATTCGCAACGGAGTCACTCCACTCGACACTCCGAAACCCATCATCGATCCATTGGTCATCGACAAGCAAGTGGACACGTATCGAAAAGGGTCACGCACCCTTCAAGCAGCTTGTGACCTGTACGGTGTCGACCTTGGGTCGGCCCACGATTCCGAGGCCGACTCGGTTGGCGCTGGACGTGTGTTCAAAGCGTTGCAAGCAAAATTCGGACAGTCCTCTGAGATGCTGTTGTCTCCCGACGAGTTGCACGATGCCCAAATCGAATGGGCAAGGGCTCAAGCGGAATCGTTCTCAAAGTGGCTGGCAACAAAGGGTGAAACGTCGCGTCGAGTTGGTGACGGAATCTGGCCTGTTTTCCGCAATGACGATGAAATCCCCATGGTCAACATCGTCTACTAAGTCCGGTTCGCTTGCCTTAACGACAAAGGCCACGCGGTTGGCGTGACCTTTGTGACTAATGCTGGACTTACTGTCCGAAGCCTTCGTAACGCTTGTTGAACTTCTCGACACGACCGGCCGAGTCCATGATGCGCTGCTTTCCCGTGTAAAACGGGTGCGAGGCCGACGAAATTTCTACGTCAATCACGGGATAGTCAGTTCCGTCAAGAGAAACCGTTTTTTCCGACGTTGCCGTCGAACGAGTGAGGAACATTTCGCCGCTCGCGAGATCGCGAAAAACGATCGGCGCGTATGTGGGGTGAATTTCAGCCTTCATGGTGTCCTTTTAAGATGCGGGGTCGCGTGTGCGCAACACTCAACTGTATCAGATACGAATTGCTGGTACTAATCCCCGCGGGCGGCGAAACGTCCCGCAGATCGCGACAGGGTGATGGGAATACCGAATGCGCTACTGAGAACGTCTGAACTCAGGGTCGTGCCAATCGGACCAGCCGCGTGCACTCGTCCGTTCTTCAGCACAAGGGCGTGGGTAAAACCGGCAGGAATTTCTTCGACGTGGTGAGTGACCATCAGAATCACTGGAGCACGTGGTGATGTCGAGTAGTCCCCCAACAGATACATCAGTTCTTCGCGTGAGCCCAGGTCGAGGCTCGCTGCCGGTTCATCTAACAACAAGACCTCGGGATCGGTCATGACGGCCCGGGCGATCATGGTTCTTTTTTGTTCGCCTTCGCTGAGAGTGCCGAACGCGCGGTCGGCCAGGCGATCGAGTTTCCATTCGGACAGCACTCGCCGCGCTCTCTCTTCATCGACCGTGTCGTACTGTTCGTTCCAGCGCCCAGTCACAGCCCAGGCGGCGGTCATCACTACGTTCACGACCGTTTCAGTCGCAGGAATCTGGCGGGCCATTGCGGCAGAGGCTAGTCCTAGGCGTGGTCTCAGGCCGAAGACATCGCCCCCACCCAGCGTTTCGTCGAGAACTGTGACCGTGCCGTCTGTCGGGTGTTCATGAGCCGCGGCGAGCATCAACAGAGTGGTTTTCCCCGCACCGTTGGGGCCGATGATCACCCACCGTTCATCAGCGTTTACCAACCACTCGATGTCGTCCAGAATGAGGGACCCATCGCGGACAACAGAAACGTTTCGAAAGTCGACGACTACTGACATGGTGTTCACAGCCTACGCGTTACAGCGACTCACCTCTCGGTTGCATAACCTCGGTTGAAATCCACCCCAACCGAACGCGATATCCTGAAAGTCCCCGTCGAGTAGGAGTTCGTGTGAGTCGATTCATCGTTGTCTGTGATGTCGACTCGACCCTTATCAACGACGAAGTCATTGACCTGCTCGCTGATGCGGCGGGGACGCGGGACGCCGTCGCAGCAATTACGGAAAAAGCAATGCGCGGCGAGATCGAATTTGCCGAGTCGCTGGCGCAGCGTGTGGAGACGCTACGCGGCACCTCGGCAAAGGCGCTCGATGATGTTCTCGGAGCCGTAACAGTGACCAATGGAGCCCGACAATTGGTTCACGCCGTTCACGAGGCAGGTGGTTACATCATCGCCGTCTCTGGCGGGTTTCACGAGATTCTTGACCCGATTGCGACTCAGCTAGGGCTCGATGCATGGGCGGCGAATGGTCTTGAAGTTGTCGACGGAGCATTCACTGGTCGAACCTATGGTCCGCTGATTGACGCCGCAGCGAAAGCGAACTTTCTGACGTCGTACGCGACAAAGAAAAGGATTCCGTTGTCCAGCACGATTGCGGTCGGCGACGGCGCGAACGACTTGGCGATGATGAACATCGCTGGTCTCTCGGTCGGGTTCTGCGCGAAGCCAGCAGTCCGAGAAGCAGCGAACGTCAACATTGACGTGCGAGATTTGTCCTTAGTCGCCCCGTTCTTCGGACGTCGCGCCAGCTAGCCTTCGGGTCAGTGACCCATTCCAAGTCCGCCATCGACGGGGATGACGGCCCCAGAAATATATGCCGCGTCGTCGGACGCAAGCCACGCGACAACCGAAGCGACCTCAGCCGGCGTCGCAAACCGACCGGCGGGGATCGTCCGCTTGTATTCCGCCTGTTGCTCTGCCGGTAACGCTGCCGTCATGTCGGTTTCGATGAAACCCGGTGCAACAACGTTTGCCGTGATTCCGCGAGAGGCGAGTTCACGAGTCAGCGAGCGCGCAAACCCCACGAGTGCACTCTTGGATGACGCGTAGTTG
>JBIIAK010000024.1:0-9710 GCA_044239945.1 Microbacteriaceae bacterium | reverse complement strand
TCCCGTTGACCCTCCCGTGGTTGTCGAGGACGATGACGACGCCTATGAGGAAGACGACGACGCCTACGAAGAAGACGATGACGCTTACGAGGACGACGACGAAGATGATGCCTACGAGGATGACGAGGATGACGAGGATGACGAGGACGAATCGGATGACGAGGATGACTCTGACGACGAATCGGACGACGAGGACTAGCTAGCGCTATTTCGAACGAGGTCTCGGGTTCGCTCGGGGCCTCGTTTCTCGTTGGGTAACATCAAAAGGTGATCACGAATCCCGCAGACCCTCAAGTCAAGGCCATCGCCCGACTTGCTGAACGGTCTCGGCGTGATGAGGCACGAGTGTTTGTTGTGGAAGGACCACAGGCTGTCCGCGAACTCTTGACCTTCTCGCCAACCTCGGTCGTCGATGTTTTCTACACCGCAGCCTTTGCCGAGAAACACGGTGCAATCATCCAGTTGGCCGAACGCTCGCCCGCAGTGATGGACGAAGTGTCCGACAAGGTGCTCGAGGTGATGGCCGACACCGTTAGCCCGCAGGGCATTATCGCTGTGGCGCAGACTCTGTCCCATTCGCTCTCGTCGATCGATGAGGTTCGACTCGTTGCGGTGTGCGACGAAATTCGAGACCCGGGGAATGCTGGAGCCGTTATTCGTGCGGCTGATGCGGCCGGAGCGGACGCGGTAATACTGACCGGAAATTCTGTCGACCTACACAACCCCAAACTCGTTCGTTCGAGCACCGGCTCGATCTTTCACTTGCCAATCATTGAGCACGATGACCTCGCGGACGTCATCGAATGGCTTATGGGCAGGGGAGTCACAATCCTTGCAGCAGCCGCAGACGGTGAATCCATTCCAACCATGTCCTCTATCTTGACCAAGCCGACCGCGTGGATTTTTGGCAACGAAGCCCACGGCCTCAGTGAAGACGCTCGGGCGCTCGCTGACCACGTCGTATCGGTGCCCATATACGGCAAAGCGGAGTCACTGAACCTTGCCACGGCGGCCAGTGTTTGCCTGTACGCGAGCGCGTTCGCCCAGAGCAGCGCTAAACCGCCTCTCGTCTAGGATTGGGGAGTGTCCAGCATCTCTCCCCAACAACTAGCAGTCGTTGTCGCCGAAGCACTCGCCGCAATCAACGGCGCAGCGACGGGCGACGAACTCAAGCAGGTGCGCACCCAGTTTGTGGCGGACGGTTCACCGATTTCCGTCATCAACTCGACCCTGCGCGATGTTCCCGCCGACGAGAAAGCTGAGGCGGGAAAAATTGTCGGCCAGGCCCGCAGCGAAATCAACCAGGCTTTTGCTGCTCGCGAATCGGTCATTCTGCAGGCGGAAGAACACGCCCGCCTCATGAACGAATCGGTGGATGTCACCGCGGTTGCTTCCCGCCGCCGGGTTGGCGCTCGCCACCCGCTCAACCTGCTGATGGAAGAGATGTCGAACATTTTCGTCGGGATGGGTTGGGAGATTGCCGAAGGACCGGAACTCGAAAACGAGTGGTTCAACTTCGATGCTCTCAATTTTGACGAGGACCACCCCGCCCGCGCCATGCAGGACACGTTCTTTGTTGAGCCAGTCGACCGCCACCTTGTCATGCGTACGCACACGTCGCCCGTCCAGATTCGATCGCTGTTGACGCGCGAACTTCCCGTGTACATAGTTGCACCGGGTCGGGTGTATCGAACCGATGAACTCGATGCCACCCATACGCCCGTCTTCCATCAGATGGAGGGAATCGCCATAGACAAGGGGCTGACGATGGCGCACCTCAAGGGCACTCTGGAACACCTCGCCCGCGCGATGTTCGGCGATGGCGCCAAGATTCGCCTGCGACCCAACTATTTCCCCTTCACCGAACCATCCGCCGAACTCGACATCTGGCACCCGACATTCCGCGGTGGCGCTCGCTGGATCGAGTGGGGCGGTTGTGGAATGGTCAACCCCAACGTGTTGCGTGCGGCGGACATCGACCCGGCCGAGTACCAGGGCTTTGCATTCGGCATGGGCATCGAGCGAACACTCATGTTCCGCAACGATGTCGCCGACATGCACGACATGGTGGAGGGCGACGTTCGCTTTTCGCAACAGTTCGGGATGGTGATCTAGGTGCGCATCCCCGCAAGCCAACTGCGCGAATGGGTCGCGCTTCCCGCTGACGTCACGGCAGAACAACTTCACGAAGCCCTCGTGACGGTCGGGTTCGAAGAAGAAGACGTTCACCCGAACGAGATTTCCGGTCCGATTGTGGTGGGCGAAGTACTCGAGTTCACTCCGGAGCCTCAAGACAACGGAAAAACGATTCGCTGGTGCCAAGTTCGCGTTGCGACAACAGGTGACGACGCTGTACGCGGAATCGTCTGTGGCGCGGCGAACTTTGAGGTCGGCGACAAAGTCGTCGTGACGTTACCCGGCTCGATACTGCCAGGGCCGTTCCCCATTGCCGCTCGGAAAACCTACGGGCACGTATCTGACGGAATGATTGCCTCGGCAAAAGAGCTCGGACTCGGCGATGAGCACGATGGCATCCTCCGTCTGTCCGAGATGGGACTCGACCCCGCGGTTGGCACCGATGCGATCGAACTTCTAGGGTTGAGCGACTTTGCCGTCGAAATCAACGTCACGCCCGATCGCGGCTATGCGATGTCGATGCGAGGGGTTGCGCGCGAATACGCCCACGCTACCGGTTCTGACTTCCGTGACCCCGCGCTGGCCGTCACGGTCACACCGGGTTCGGGTTTCTCGGTCACGATCGACGACACGTCCCCGATTCGTGGTGTCGTCGGCTGCACTGGTTTCGTCACCCGTGTCGTGCGCGGTCTCGACCGCACGCGTCGCACGCCAGCATGGATGATCAAACGCCTCGCGCTCATGGGTATCCGCTCGATTTCGCTTCCCGTTGACATTTCCAACTACGTCATGATGGAACTCGGCCAGCCCACCCACACCTACGATCTCAACAAGTTGACGGGTGGAATCACGGTGCGACGAGCGTCGAAGGGCGAAAAACTCACGACCCTCGACGAGCAGGTTCGCCCGCTATCTGAGGAAGACCTTCTCATCACCGACGAATCCGGTCCGATCGGTCTGGCGGGTGTCATGGGCGGTGCGACGACAGAAATCGACGACGCCTCGACTGACGTTCTCATCGAAGCGGCGACGTTCGACCCCGTGACCATCGCGCGAACCGCCCGCAGACACAAGTTGCCGAGCGAGGCATCCAAGCGTTTCGCTCGCGGGGTAGACCCGCTGGTTTCGCGTGCAGCTGCGCAGCGTGTCGTCGACCTTCTCGTCGAACTGGGTGGCGGAACAGCCGACGCACTAGGCACCGACCTTGTCGAGTTCGAGCCGCGGGCGGCAATCCACCTGGCCGCTGACTTCACCGCGAAACTCATCGGCGTCGACTACTCGTCGACCGAGATTGAAACTGTTCTGACGGACATCGGTGCAACGATCTCGACGGCGAAAGACGGTTGGACCGTCACGCCGCCGTCGTGGCGACCTGACCTGGTTGACGCTCCCGGTCTTGCCGAGGAAGTCGCCCGAATTCACGGCTACGACCGCATCCCGTCCGCGATTCCGGTCGCACCACCCGGCAAGGGGCTGTCACGAGCGCAAGCCGCTCGTCGCCGTGTTGCGCAGGTTCTCGCCGGAGCTGGATTGACCGAAGTGCTCGCCTACCCGTTCGTTACCTCTGAACACAACGCGCTCTTCGGCTCTGTTGATGGCACGTCCGTCCCCGCGATGACGCTCGCGAACGCGCTCGACCCCAACGTCGCGCAACTTCGACGGTCGTTGCTTCCAGGGATTCTCGATATTGCCAAGCGCAATGTCGCTCGTGGGCTTACGTCTTTAGCGATCTATGAAGTCGGTGTGGTGTTCCAGCCGGTTGGCACAACGGGTTCAACGTCCATCCCCATCGGAAACGTGCGGCCCGACGTCGCGACCCTTGACGGTCTGTACGACAGCGTTCCGGCCCAGCCGTGGCACGTGTCTGCGGTGTTCGTGGGACCGGTGACCACCAAGCAACCCGGTCAGACCGCCGTTCCGTCAGGACTCGGCGAGGCTCTCGACGCGGTTCACGCCGTCGCGACCGCTGTTGGTGTCGACATCGAGATTCGCCAAGGTACCCACCACGCGTTTCACCCCGGACGTTGCGCCGAGGTCTTCGTGGGCGACGTCTCGGTCGGTTTCGCTGGCGAAGTTTTGCCGAGCGTCGCGATGTCGCTCGACCTACCCCGAGTCGTTTCTGCGCTCGACCTTGACCTCGATGCAATCATCGCTGGCGTATCAGACCATGTCGTTGCGGCCCCGGTGCTCGTGTTCCCTGCAGCGACCCAAGACGTGTCGCTTGTCGTAGACCAGACCGTGCCCGCCGCCGACGTCCGAAAAGCGATCATTGACGGTGCGGGGGAACTTCTTGAGAGCGCTCATCTCGTCGACGACTATCGCGGAACCGGCCTTGACGAGAACCAAAAATCCTTGACCTTCGCGCTGCGATTCCGCGCATCGGATCGAACGCTCACCCAGCAGGAGGCGACCGACGCCAAGCTAGCCGGTGTTGCCGTCGCCGCGTCCCGTCACAACGCGACGATTCGGGAATAGTCGTGGTTCGTCACTTCCGTCGCGATGACGACGTCACCCCCGCAGAACAGCAGCACATCATCGACCTGGCCATCGCAATGAAGGCCGCTCCTTACGCACATAAGCCCCTCGCCGGACCGAAGTCGGTCGCCCTCGTTTTCGACAAGCCGTCCACGCGAACGCGAGTGTCGTTCAGCGTCGGTGTCGCCGACCTCGGCGGCAATCCGCTCAGTATCCAGTCGGGAGAGTCGCAGCTCGGTGCAAAAGAATCCATCGCTGATACCGCTCGGGTGCTCGAACGGATGGTAGCCGCAATCGTATGGCGCACTTTTCTTCAGACTGACATCGACGAGATGGCTGCCCATTCAAACGTGCCTGTCATCAATTCGTTGTCGGATGACTTCCACCCCTGCCAATTGCTGGCCGACCTGATGACGATTCGCGAACACAAGGGGCGCCTGGCGGGATTGACCGTCGCGTTTGTTGGTGACGGATCGTCGAACATGGCCAACTCATACCTCGTCGCGTGCGCGATCGCGGGGATAAACGTCCGTATCGCGACCCCGGCGAACTATCAACCGCTGGCCGAGGCGCGAGAGACCGCGACGCGAATCGCTGGTGAAACCGGCGGTTCTGTACTCGTGACGGCCGCAGTCGCCGAGGCGCTGGTCGATGCCGACGTCGTCGTCACCGACACGTGGATCTCGATGGGCCAGGAATCCGAAAAGGAAAAGCGCGTCGCCGACTTCGCGGGATACGGTGTCACGGCCAAACTCCTGGTCGCCGCCAAGGACGACGCCATCTTCCTCCACTGCCTTCCCGCTTTTCGCGGATACGAAGTTGATGCCGAGGTTATCGACGGACCGCAGAGCGTCGTCTGGGATGCGGCTGAAAACCGCCTTCATGCGCAGAAGGCGTTGATGCACTTCCTCCTCACGGCGTCCTAACGGCTGTAACCGTAGGATTGACCAATGGCGACGAACGAGGGTTCCCTTTGGGGAGGACGCTTTTCGGGCGGACCCTCACCGGAACTCGCTCGCTTGTCGAAATCCACACATTTCGATTGGCGACTTGCGGTTTATGACATCAAGGGCTCGAAGGCTCATGCTCGCGCACTGGCCACAGCTGGGTTATTGACTGAGTCAGACCTGTCGGACATGATCGCCGGGCTTGATCGCATCGCCGTGGCAATTGAATCGGGCGCGTTGGCTTCACAAGAATCCGACGAAGACATCCATGGCGCTCTCGAAAACGCGCTCATCGCCGAGGTTGGACCTGAATTGGGCGGCCGCCTCCGGGCCGGACGCAGCCGTAACGACCAGATTGCGACCCTGGTGCGCCTGTACCTGCGCGACGCGGCGCGGGCACTGTCGGTCGAACTCACGCGGTTGATTGATGCACTCGTCGCCCAAGCTGAATCGCAACCCGCAGCCATCATGCCGGGTCGAACCCACCTGCAACACGCTCAACCCGTCCTGTTGGCGCACACCCTTCTCGCGCACGCCTGGCCACTTGTTCGCGACATCGAAAGGCTTCGCGACTGGTTCGGTCGATCGGCCGTGTCTCCGTATGGGGGTGGCGCACTCGCGGGGAACTCGTTGGGGCTTGACGCCGACGCGGTGGCCGTCGAACTAGGACTTGCCCACGCAGCGGACAATTCGATCGACGGAACGAGTTCTCGCGACGTCATCGCCGAGTTCGCCTACATCGGAGCACAGATCGGTGTGGACATTTCGCGACTGTCAGAAGACCTCATTCTTTGGGCGACGCGCGAATTCGGTTTCATCGCCCTTCACGACTCGTATTCAACCGGGTCGAGCATCATGCCTCAGAAGAAAAACCCGGACATTGCCGAACTCGCGCGCGGCAAGGCGGGACGACTGATCGGAAACCTGACCGGACTCTTGACGACACTCAAAGGATTGCCGCTCGCCTACAACCGCGACCTGCAAGAGGACAAGGAGCCCGTTTTCGACACCGTGGATACGCTGGCAACGGTGTTGCCTGCGCTGTCGGGAATGGTCGAGACGGTTAAGTTCAACACCGAGCGGATGGCCGAACTCGCTCCACAGGGATTCTCGCTCGCGACAGACGTGGCCGATTGGCTTGTCCGACAGAACGTCCCGTTTCGCGAGGCGCACGAAATCACGGGGGCACTCGTGCAGTTCTGTGAACAAAATGATCTTGAGCTCGACCAACCCACCGACGCCGACTATGCGTCAATCTCGGCGCACCTGACGCCCGAGGTTCGGAAAGTTCTGACGAAAGAGGGTTCCGTCGATTCGCGCACGAGCAGGGGCGGCACCGCACCGGTTCGCGTAGCCGAACAATTGACCGCACTGACCGTTGCGGTTGCCGACGCACGAAAGGGGCTCTACTGATGGTCGACACGACCGCGCTTCAGCGCCAATCCAACGATCCGTCGTTCGCCACCCTGTGGGAGGAACTGCAGTGGCGCGGGCTGGTTCATGTGTCGACCGACGCCGATGAACTGAAGGCGCTCTTCGAGGGCGACCCCGTCACCTATTACTGCGGGTTCGACCCGACCGCGCCGAGCCTTCACCTCGGAAACCTCGTCCAGTTGCTGTTGCTGCGTCGAATTCAATTGAAGGGGCACAACCCTCTCGGGCTCGTTGGTGGTTCGACCGGGCTAGTCGGAGACCCCAAGCCCACCTCCGAGCGGACCCTCAACGACCGCGAGACGGTGGCCGAATGGGTCGGGTACCTCGGATCACAGATTTCCAAGTTCCTCGATTTTTCGGGCAAAAACCCCGCGCGGCTCGTCAATAATCTCGACTGGACCGGGCCGATGTCTGCCATCGACTTCCTGCGAGAGATCGGCAAGCACTTCCGGGTCGGGACGATGCTCAAGAAGGACGCGGTCAGCGCGCGTTTAAACTCTGAGGCGGGCATTTCGTACACTGAGTTCTCTTACCAGGTTTTGCAGGCTCTCGACTTCCTCGAGTTGTACCGCCAGTACGGCTGCGTCCTTCAGACCGGTGGTAGTGACCAGTGGGGAAACCTGACGAGCGGCACCGACTTGATTCACAAGGTCGAGGGGATTTCTGCCCACGCAATCGGCACCCCGCTCATTACTAACTCGGACGGCACAAAGTTCGGCAAGAGCGAGGGTAACGCCGTCTGGCTTGACCCGAACCTGACCTCGCCCTACGCGATGTATCAGTTCTGGCTCAACACTCTCGATGCCGACGTCATCGACCGACTCAAGGTGTTTACGTTCTTGTCTCGCGCTGAGATCGAGGCGCTTGCTGCGCAGGTTGAGGCAGAACCGGCCAAACGAGAAGCCCAGCGCACACTCGCGTGGGAGGTCACCGCGCTCGTGCACGGCGATGCGGCCGCCGATGCGGTCGTCGCCGCCAGCACCGCACTGTTCGGGAACGGCGACCTGTTCGCCCTCGACGCAGACACTGTGCGCGGAGCGACGGCGGAACTAGCCCAGGCGACCGTCACCGCCGACACTCTCGTCACCGTCGCACTCGTCGAGACGGGCCTGTGCTCGTCCGCTTCCGACGCGCGTCGTGCCATTCAACAGGGCGGTGTGGCGATCAACAACGAAGCCGTTGCCGGCGAAACCGATGTTGTCGGCGACCGCACCCTCGCCGGCGGAATTTTTATCCTGCGCCGCGGCAAGAAAACCCTCGCCGCTCTCATCAAGGAGTAACCGCATGCGCGCACTGTTGGTTGTTGACGTTCAGAATTGGGGATTCGCGGGGGACTGGCCGGTTCCCGATCACGAGGAGCTGCTCGAACGAATTCGTGACCGAGTCGCGTTGGCCCGCGAAAGCGGTGAACTAGTTGCCTGGGTTCAAAACGACGGTGACGCCGACGAGATGGACGCACCGGGTGAATTCTTTTGGGAACTCACCCTTCCGCCCGCCGAGGGCGAGCGAATCTGGCGAAAGGCGACCAAGGACGTCTTCGAGTCGAACCCCGACCTCGCTGGTTGGCTGCGCGAGCAGGGCGTGACGGAACTCGACATCATCGGGCTTCAATCCGAGATGTGCGTTCGGTCATCAACACTCGGCGCTCGTGACGCTGGTTTCACCGCCAGACCTGTACCTGGGCTACACGGAACGTACCCCGAGGGAACTCACGACGAGTCGGGACCTACCGGTGTCACCGCGGCGGAGTTATCCGCCCGCGTAGACGCCGAGCTTGCCTAGCCTTTCGCGATGCGTCGGCGGTAACGAGCCCGCGCCCGCAAGGATTTCGTCAGACTTGATTGACTTATTGGTCACGCAACAACGCTAGTGACAATCGTTCATCGTGTATACAACTAACGATGGATGATTACGACACGCCCGGGTTGTTCCCTTGTTTGCCGGCACGGAAAAATCGGCATAGGTTGGTGAAGTTCCCCAAAGATTCTGTCGGCGAAAAGTCAACGAATTTCAAGCGGGACATCAGGCCAGCAGCCAGCTCTTGCGAGCAACGGCGGCTCGGACTAAACTCGACATCTCGCCGAAGAGATGCGCAAATCATCGCGATTTGCATACGGAATACCTCGGTGCTATGTTAGACAAGTTGCCCTGATTGCGGCGTGTAAACGCGTGCATCCAGGTGCGTACGGTCCTTGAGAACTCAACAGTGTGCACTAAGTCAATGCCAAATAACCTCGTCGATCACTAGCTTGCTAGTGGTTGGCAAGATTCCTTTGGAACAAAGACGGACAAGTCAGTAGACTGTCTAAATTGTCAGAGAACAACTCTGCGGCTTCGGCCGCAACAGATTTGTCGGACTTCGGTCTGGCAGAACTACCTTTATGGAGAGTTTGATCCTGGCTCAGGACGAACGCTGGCGGCGTGCTTAACACATGCAAGTCGAACGATGAACGCGGGAGCTTGCTCCTGCCGGATTAGTGGCGAACGGGTGAGTAACACGTGAGCAATCTGCCCTTGACTCTGGGATAACGCCGAGAAATTGGTGCTAATACCGGATATGACCCCTGGCGGCATCGCTGGGGGTGGAAAGTTTTTCGGTCAAGGATGAGCTCGCGGCCTATCAGCTAGTTGGTGAGGTAATGGCTCACCAAGGCGACGACGGGTAGCCGGCCTGAGAGGGTGACCGGCCACACTGGGACTGAGACACGGCCCAGACTC
>JBIIAK010000133.1:0-2892 GCA_044239945.1 Microbacteriaceae bacterium | reverse complement strand
TCACGGTAACGCTCGTTCGAAACGTCACCGACATCGACGACAAAATCTTGGACGTGCGTGGCGACGAAGAATGGTGGGCACTCGCCGCACGCATCGAGCGCGAATTTGACACCGCAGCCACAGCGCTCGGAATCTTGCCACCGACAATTGAGCCTCGGGCAACAGGCCATATCGGAGACATGATTGCGCTCATTTCTCGATTGAGTGACCGGGGCCACGCATATGCGGCCGCCGATGGCTCAGGGGATGTGTATTTCTCGGTCGCATCGTGGCCGGATTACGGTCAGCTCACGCGGCAGTCTCCTGATGAGGTCGAATCAGACGAGGCAAATTCTGCGCGCGGAAAGAAAGACCCTCGTGACTTTGCGTTGTGGAAAGGTCGTAAAGAATCCGAGCCAACAACGGCATCATGGGAATCTCCGTGGGGAGCCGGTCGGCCCGGTTGGCACATCGAGTGTTCTGCGATGGCGACCCGCTATCTCGGGTCTGGTTTTGACATTCATGGCGGCGGGCTAGACCTGCGATTCCCACACCATGAAAACGAACTCGCACAGTCGCGCGCGGCTGGTGACGACTTCGCCACAACCTGGCTTCACAACGGTCTGGTCACGATGAATGGACAGAAGATGTCGAAGTCGGTCGGAAACGTGATGGGTGCCGCAGAATTGTTGTCGCAGACCGACTCAACGGCCGCTCGCTATTTCCTCCTTGCCCCGCATTATCGTTCGACAATGGACGTCCACGACGGATCGCTCGCGGAAGCCTCCGCGGCATGGGACCGAATTCGAGGATTTGCTCGGCGGACCGCTCACCTGGTCACCGCCGCCCCCGACGTTCCTGACGCATTCGCCGCCGCTATGGACGACGACCTCGCGGTTCCGGCCGCTCTGGCGGTGTTGCACGAAACCGTTCGCGCGGGCAACACCGCGCTCGATGCCTCTGACAGCACTGCGGTTCTCGCACGCGCGAATGAAGTAGCGGCGATGTTGAATGTTCTCGGGTTGGTTGTCGAGACAGACTCGCACGGTCCGACCCACGCGGCGCTAGGAACGCTCATTGATCGTCTGATTACCGAACGCAACCGCGCCCGAGCGGACAAGGATTGGGCGACAGCCGACAGAATTCGCGACGATATCGACGCCGCGGGAATCACGCTGGAAGACAGCGCCGTCACAACCCGATGGAGCATCAACGATGGTTAAGCCAGGACGCCCAGGAGCGGCAAAGAGCAAAAAGGGTCCCTTGAAAGGTTCTGGTGGAAAGCAACGCCGTTCCCTAGAAGGCAAAGGACCCACCCCCAAGGCCGAAGATCGGACGTGGCATCCCGCGGGAAAGCGCAAGATTGCGCAGGATCGTTTAGCCGACGCTCGCGAACGATTCGGGAAGACGAGCTCTAAGGCCCCCCAAAAGACTGTTCGTCGAGGCAAGGACAGCGACAACGAAATCATCAACGGACGCAACTCTGTGCTCGAGGCGCTTCGAACGAACGTTCCTGCAACGACCCTGTACATCGCCTCTCGGGTTGAATTTGATGATCGCGTCAAAGAGACACTTTCGCTCGCCACGAAAAAGGGCATCGCGATTTTGGAGATCATGCGTCCCGAGATGGATCGCCTTTGTGGCGAAAACTCGGTGCATCAAGGAATCGCCCTGGCAGTCCCTCCCTATGCCTACAGCCACCCGCTCGAACTTCTCGACGTTGTCGAAGCGCGCGGACAGACCCCGTTGTTTGTTGCGTTGGACGGGGTGACCGACCCTCGCAATCTCGGTGCCATCATCCGATCTGCTGCTGCGTTTGGTGGACACGGAATCATCGTGCCGCAACGTCGCAGCGTCGGCGTCACTGCGGCAGCGTGGAAAACCTCTGCTGGTGCCGCTGCACGACTTCCTGTTGCGATGGCATCGAACCTCAATCAAGCGATTAAGAATTTCAAGGAACGTGGAGTATTTGTCATTGGACTTGATGGTGACGGGGACATGACGTTGCCCCAGATTGACATCGCGGATAGACCTTTGCTCATAGTCGTTGGAAGCGAGGGCAAAGGGTTGTCCCGGCTTGTCACCGAAAACTGCGACGCGATTGTGTCGATTCCAATTGGTACGGCCACCGAGTCTCTCAACGCGGGAATTGCGACATCCATCACGCTGTATGAGATTGCAATGCGCCGTTCTGGAATGAACGGCGCTCGATAGCACACCACCACGGATGGTCGAGGGAAACCGCGAATTGCCGAAACGGACTTGCGCGGTAAACTAGGGAAGTTGTTTCGCCATTTGCGCATTTGTCGCACAGAAGTCAGGAAGATTGTCAATGAACGCACAACGACCCAACCGCAACCAAGCTCGGGAACTAGCGCGCGAGAAAGCCCGTGAAATGCGTCTTGCGGGCAGTTCACGCGCAAAGCGGAACCGCGTTTTTGTACAGTTGGGGCTTGGCGTATTGGCACTTGCCGTCATCGGTGCGCTGACCGCCGTCATCCTCACTGCGTTCAAGCCAGCGGGACCCGGTCCACTCAACATGCAGAGTGACGGAATCAAGATCTCGAGCGGGAATGTCGCCGTGGAAACGCCCGCAAACCCATCCGATGCGAGCCCCGTGGCGAGCCCCGCGAACGCAGACGGGGTCGTTGACATTGTCGTGTACGTCGATTACCTGTGCCCGATTTGCCGCCAGTTCGAAGAGGCGAACAGAGATGCGATAGCCGACCTTCTTGCACGCGACGCTGCCACAATCGAGATTCACCCGATTGCCATCTTGACAAACCGCTCGCAGGGAACTCAGTACTCACTGCGCGCAGCGAACGCTGCGGCATGCGTGGCAAATGATTATCCAAACAGCTTCATGAATTTTCACAACGCGCTCTTTGATAATCAGCCACAAGAAGACACGCC